>JAFQUG010000109.1 GCA_017408625.1 Clostridia bacterium
AGTGATCTCGTCGGCGGCTGCGCTGCCATCGACAAAGGTGTCAAAGTATTGGGCAAAGATAAAGGAATCGTAGTGGTGGCCGTTGACCGGCTTGACCATGGTGATGGGCGACTCTACGTGACCTACGTAATCGATAAAGCTTGCACCGTAGTAGGTGGAATAGTAGTTGTCAGCGGCGTTCCACATGTAGTAGGGAACGATGCCGATGCCGTTCTTGATCAGCTCCGAGCCATCCACGTCGATGAAGGAATATTCACCGGTTGCGGGAATGCTGTCGTAGCTTTCGTGATAAGCGGCGTCGAATTCCTCTTCCAGGATGGGCGCGTTGTAAGAGGTAAAGGTGACAAGACGCAGATCGTCACAGCCATAGAAGGCCTTGTGGCCGATGGCACGCAGCGTATAGGGCAGGAAGACCTGCTTGATGGGCGTGCCTGCAAAGGCCATGGCAGAGATGCGCACGGTGTTGTCCGCCACGGTGACTGAGGTGTCGTCACCGGTGTAGGTGATCAGCTCCAGACCCTTGGGCACGGTGCGGTACAGGTGTCCGTCAATGACGTGCACGGTGGCCGAGATATCGTAGGTGTAGATAACGGTATCGTAATCCTTGCCGTTGAAGGTCGTGGTCTTGATCGAGGAGAATTTGTCCAGACGACACATGGCAAACGGGTTGTCTCCAAGCTCTGTAAGGGCGGAGCCCAGCTTGACTGTGAAGTCGGTTACGCTTTCCTTATAGAAGGCGTGCGTGCCAATGTAGGTCGCGCCTCTGAGGTCTGCGCCCGGCAAAGCCGAGTAAGCAAATGCGTAATCGCCCACATAGGAAACGTGATCCATGCCGTTGACCGTGGTAAGTGCAGTATCATAGGCGAATGCGCCCTCGGATACGATCACGTCATCTTGCGCAAAGGTGACGTCGACAAGCTGATCGCAGTATGCAAAGGCATACGTGCCAAGCTTGGTCGAGTTGCCAAGATCCACGCTTTTCAGCGCAGTCGTGTAGAAGGTGTTGCTGCCGATCTCGGTCACATTGCCTAAGTTGACGTTCGAGAGCTTGCGGCAGTACATGAAGGTCATGTCGGGAATGACAGTCAGATTCTCGCCCAGCGTGACGCTTTCCAGCAGCTGGCAGTAAGCGAACGCCTGCTGACCGATCTCGGTCAGGCTGCCCAGGCTGACCGAGGTCAGCGCGGGAGCAAAGTATCTGTAAACGTATTCGCCGTTGACGTCCACCACGGGAGTGGTGAAGGTGTCGTCATAGTAGTCGTTGTAAACCTCGCCCGAGAATGCGTGTGCACCGATTGAGGTCACGCCGGAGAGGTCAATGTCCGAAAGGGATGCGGCGTTGTAGAATGCGTAGTCGCCGATGGTGACGTTGTCTCCAAGCGATACGCTCTTCAGCTTGACTGCGCCAAGGAATGCGCGCTCGCCGATATGCACGCCGTTACCGATGGTCAGAGAGGTCAGGGGAGACTCAAATGCCACGTGATAGATGGTGGTAAAGACGTCCTCGGGCAGCGTCTCTGCTTCAATTTTCATGTTGCTGTAGGTGTTGAGCGAGAATGCGCCGTTGCCGATGGCCACGTTGTTACCAACTGTGACGCTTGCAAGCTTTTTGCACTCGGCAAACGCACTCCGGCCTACCTTGATGCCGTCGGGCAGCGTGACGCTCTCCAGAGAAGATCCACTGAATGCGCGTGCACCGATTTCGGAAAGATGCGCAAACGAGGGGGCTTGCTTGAGCGCGGTGTTTGCAAAGGCGGAGTCGCCGATCTGCGTAAGATCGCCCAAGGTCACGCTTCTGAGTGCGGTACAATCTGCAAAAGCATAGGGGGAGAGCTTGGTCACGCTCGGCAGCACGACCGAGGTGATGTTGGCATTTCCGGAGAACGCGCCCGTGCCTACGGTGGTCACGTTCAGATCGGGAGCAAATTCACCCTTGGTCGCGGGTGCTACCAGGATCAGCGTGCTCTCGGTCTTATCCACGATATAGGAAAGGTTTTCACCCGTGACAAAGCGGGCGTTGTCCTTGTCGATGGTAATGGATGCGAGCTTGGTGCCGCCAAAGGCGTTTTCGTTGATGACGGCCACGTCACGGCCGAGCGTTACCTTTTCCAGCTTGCTTGCACCCTGGAAAGCACCCGTAGGAATGACGGCTGCATTGATCGAGACCTGCGTCAGCGATTCGCAGCCTGCAAAGGCATATTGGCCAAGCTTGTAGATGGGTGCTTTGATGGTCAGCGAGCGCAGAGAGGAGTTGTTTGCAAAGGCGTGCTTACCGATCGACTGAATGCTTTCGGAAAGCGTGACGCTGCCAAGCGAGCGGTTGCCCGCAAAGGCGTAGTCGGCAATCGCCACTGCGCTGTCCAGCCTGAGGGAGCCGCTCAGAGCACAGCCCTCAAAGGCACTTTCGTTGATGAACTTGACGTTTTCAAGTCCGGTGACTGTTTTGAGTGCGGTACAGCCGTAGAATGCGCCCCAGTCGATACGGGTCAGCGTGGAGGGGAGCACGACGCGTTCAAGTGCGGTCAGATTTGCAAAGGCGTAGGCCGAAATGGTCTCCACGCCCTCGGGAATGACCACCTCCTTGATGGTATCGTCACCGATGTACCATATCTTGGTGCTCTCGGGGTCCTCCTCGGTGATCTCCTCGGGGAGCTTGTCGATATAATCGTAGTTGGAGAATGCGAACTGGCCGATCTCGGTCAGCGACAGGCTTTCGGGAATGACGACCGTGCCGCCCAGACCGAAGTAATTTTGCAGCACGGGGCCGGAGGTCACGTAAGGATCCTTGACCTCAATGCTGATCGACTTGGAGTAGTAGGTGGACTTGCCGTCCATTTCCACCATAGCCGAGATCGAGGCAAAGCCCTCCTTTTGTGCCACGATATTACCGGTAGCGGGATCAACCGTGACGATATCGGGGTTGGAGGATTCAAACACGACCTTGGTGTCTGCGGGGAAGTATGCGTTGAGCTTATAGCGTACGGTGACCGATTCGGAGGGGTACATTTCAAGGGAGTAGCCCATAGATCCGAACTTGGCCTCGTCGCCCGTAGAGCCCAGAGTGCGGTCGGAGGAGTTGACAAAGTGGAAGGCCTTGTTTACAAAGTAGCCTGTCAGATCAAAGAAATCGGTGACCGGCTTGTCGTATTGCACGTAGCCCACGTCGCCCTCGGAGAGCACCTTGACGCGGAATTCGTAGAAGTTTTTGTTGTTATAGGGGTCGGTAATGCGGATACGCGTCAGCGTACCGGGTGTGATGGCCACCAGGGTGTTGCCGACGATCTGCACGTTGTCGGGATTGAAGGTGACGTAATCAAGCAGATCAGTCCAGGAGTCGTCGGGGTAGAGCATGGGCTCAAGATCATAGGTCTGATAGGGGGAGAGATACAGCGTGGGCATATCCTGCTCGGGGGAGGGGGTAAAGCTTGCAAACTCGGGCAGGTAGAAGTCCAGGTATTCGTCGGGCAGACCGATCTCGTAGGTCGCCTCGTTCATAGCGTAGTCGTAGCAGGTCAGCGCAAAGGTATTCTTGTGCGCCGCACCCGCCTTGATGTCGTCAATGACGTCGGTCAGCTCAATGATGACCTCGGTAGTGGAGTTATATTCGGAGTAGATGGCGGTCACGTATTTGTCAAAGGACTTGAAGATATATCCGGAGTCCTCAAGGCCGACGTAGCCCGCCTGCATAGCCATGGCGTAATGGTTATCGTAGATCTTGACCTTTGCGTACAGACGGTTGATCTTTTCGGACTTGTCGTATTCGGTGTAGAACTCGGTATCGGTTACGGCAGGTGCTTCGAAGTCGGTGTACAAGGGGAAGGTCATGGTGTTGCGCAGGTTGGTGTCTGCGCCGCCGTCGCCGTAGTCGAGCAGACCCTTGATGGTGACGGTGTACTTGGTGTTATTTTTCAGATTCTGCTCAATGGCGGAGAATCCGACGTCTAAGTTTGCGGGGTAGATCGAAGGACCGCCGTCCGAATAGGACTTGCGGATCCACTCCTCCTTACGCTCAAAGACCACCTCTCCCGTGGAATCCTCGGTGATGGTGATGTTGATCTCCTTTGCACCGCGCAGCATGCCCAGCCACACGTATTCCAAGGAGTTGATCGCGCCCTCCTGATTGGAAAGAGAGATGTAATCGCGGTTTGCGGAGATCTTTTTGGATGCGGGATCCTGGAGGAAGTAGAAGGAGCCGAGATAGCTGATATAGTCGCCGTACAGAGAGCCGATGGGACGGGAAGCGTAGGCGTCGGGCATGGTCTTGTCCTCAAAGTCGATGGCGTCGTCCAGCTCGTCCTTATTGGTCTCAAAGTATTCGATATCGAACATGGGAGCGCGGGTCCAGTCGCCGTAAAAGGCAAGGAAGGGGCAACCCAGATCCACGGTCTCTTCTCCCTGTGCGTCCAGCTTGACAAAGCCTTCGACGTACATGCCGTTGGCAAAGGAGTCGTCTAAGTATTTTCTGTCGGCGTCGCTCAGGGTAAGAGTCAGCTCAACGTCTGCGGTCTTACCTGCCTCCACGGTCACGGACTGACCGTTCTGTGTGCCGCCGCTGACGCTTGTAACGCTCACGTTGACACCCTCGAGCAGATAACCCTCTTCGGTCACAACGGTCTGGCCGTCCACCGTCTTGGTCTCGCTGACGCCCTCGGTCATGACGGTTGCCGAAATATCGTAGGTCAGCGCAGTTGAGCCGAAGTTGACGATCGAGAACTTGAGCACGTAAACGCCCACCTTATCGGGGTCGTCGCCAAGCTCGATCTTGGATTTGTCCATGACGGAGCCGTCTTTTCTGCTGTACGTTTGAATGTATGCGGTGGTCAGTGCGCATTCGTCCAGGTTTGCCAGTCCTGCACCCTGCTTTCTGACCGAATAGGGCAGGCCGTTTTTGCCGATGACCACGTCGGCCGTGGACATCAGCAGTCTGTTGACCAGTGCAGCCACTTCAACGTCGTTGTCCGCGATCTCGGGGAAGCTTTCCTTGACGTACTGGCGCAGAAGTGCAACCACGCCGGACATGTTGGGGGTTGCCATGGAGGTACCCGAAATGCGGTCGTAGTCCTGACCGGGAACGGAAGAGAGGATCGAGCCGCCGTGTGCGGTGATCTCGGGCTTGATCTCCAGGTCGGGAGTGGGGCCCCAGGAGGAGAAGCCGGACATGAAGGGACCCGAGGTCTGTGCGCGGCTGAAGGTGATCGTGCCCTTGCCTGCGGCTTCAAGCATCTCACCGTCGTCCTGGCTGATCGAGCAGGAGGGGATGGTCGCATCTCCCACGTTCATGCGGATCTCGCCCGAAACGTTATTATAGATGATCACGGCGGCAGCGCCCTTCTGCTGCGCAACGTTGACCTTTTCTTCAAATGTGGTAGAGCCTCTGGCCACCAGCGCGACCTTGCCGGTCACGTCGATGCCCGTATAGTCTGCCGAGCGGCCCGCACCCGGAATGACGATGAATTCCAGCGTCAGCGAATCCGTGCCCTCGGGAAGGATGTCCTCAATCAGCTCCCTTGCTTCGCCCGCTCTGTCTGCGGAGTCGGTAAAGTAAATGATCTTGCCGTCGTACATCATGTAAGGAGTCTTTGCGCCCTCGATCGAGGCTACGCAAAGCGCGCCCGCATAGGTGGAGGGAGAGCCTACGGTTGCCGAGTCGGGATTGGAGGTCAAGCCCAGGTTACCGTTCTTTTCCGAGCCGTAGGTCGAGTTGTAGCTGTTGGATGCAGCCACGACCAGGCTGATGCCGGCCTCGCGGATGTGATCGTAAACGCCCGCGATCTGTTCCTTTTCGTTCTCGGTGGAGAAGCCGCAGGAGGTACCGATCGAGAGGTTGATGACGTCAACGCCCAGCACCACGCAGTCCTCCAGTGCACCTAAGATCCAGGAGGTACGCGCCTGCGTATCGGTATCCGAGAAAATCTTCATGGCCACCAGCTGGGCATTGGGGGCAACGCCGGTAATGGTGTCGTCACGGCCGGCGATGATGCCCGAGACGTGCGTACCGTGGTCGGACTGAATGGGATAGACGTCCGAGTCTCTGTCTGCGTAGTCAAAGCTGTAAGGCACCTTTTCACTGATGTAGACGTCAGAGGCGGTCAGACCGCTCTGGATGCCGGAGGCCTCGGTTTTGCCGACCAGTGCTTCCACGTCGGCAAAGGTCATGCCCAGCTTGCTTCTGTCTGCGGTAAAGTTGTCCACAGAGAAGGCGGTGTGGTAGTAGTCAAGGCCGGTGTCAAGCACTGCCACGACCATTCCCGTGCCGTCGTAAGCAAAGTCGGAGGAATCGAAGATACCCGTCTCGTAAACGTCCACCTTGTTTTCCACCAGCTGTGTCTCTGCGGGCAGGTAGACCTCACCCACGATGGGGGTCGCCTTGCCGTCAAACAGCTCGTCAACCTTGTCAAGGTCGCCTGCCTTGAGAAGGATCTCAAAGCCGGAGAGCACGGTGTTGTATTCAATTCCGAGCGTATAGTTAAGGCCTGCCGCATCCAGTGTGCCGAGCAGCTCGTCCTGCTTGGCGGCAATGCGATCCTTGACCGCTTTCGCCTCATCCGAGCTTGCATACTCGGAAAGCGAGAGGTCGGAGTCGGATTCGCGGTAGGCGTCCATAACGCTTGGAAGTTCGGTCTTGATGATCAACGAGATAATGTCCGTGTCCGATACGGTGTCGGGCAGCTTGTGCACCACGCTGCTGTCAAGCAGGCTTTCGGTGTTGGTCCGGATCTCACCGTCGAAAAGACCGATGTAATCGGTTTTCTCCGTGCCTGCCACGGACAGCGAGGACATGGTCAAAAGCGTGGACAGCACCATCAGAAGGGCGATGGCGCACGTGATCACTTTTGCGAATGTTTTGCTGTTCATTTGCTGTTTCTTGCCTTTCGTTTTTCTTTTACTCAATTTGAAAAAGGGTAAAAATGTCGATATACATTATTATTATATCATATCTCGCGCGTGCGCGCAAGGGTAATTATGTGAATAATAATTATATATATGGCATAAAATAAAAGCCCTTTCGATAAAAAATACGCAAGAAACGCACAAAATTTTGACCGCGCTTTGACAATGACCGCAAAGCTCTTGATTTTTTTTAAGGATTGTGATACAATAGTACCAATAATAACTATTTTATAATCGGAGAGTCTGCGCAAGCGGTTTTTCCGGCTGACACTACTATGAAAAAAGTACGTAATCAGGAGAACGAACATGAGAAATTTCAAAAAGACAACGGCGCTTTTGCTGGCGCTGCTGATGGCGGCGTGCGTGCTGCTGACGGGTTGTCAGACGCCCGGCACGGGTGACGAGGATACCACTGCGGGCACGCAGGATACCGAGCAGACAACCGGCGGCGAGCAGACCACGCAAACGCCCGGCTCCGACACAGCGGAGAAAAAGACTTACACCGTGGACGTCAAGTCGATCGGCGGTATGGCGCTGGAGGGCATCATGGTCAAGGTGTACACCGACAGCACGATGGCTGACCTTGTTGACTTCGGCGTGACCGACGCCGAGGGTAAGGTTGCGCTTGAACTGACCGAAAAGGAAGGGTACGTTGCAGAGCTGACGGGTCTCCCCGCAGGCTACGAGGCAGAGCCTTATTATGAGTTTGTCGGCGGCGCGGTCAGTGCTTACGTGGTATCCCGCGTGATTTCGGATACCAATATCAGCGGTGTTTCCTATAAGGTCGGTGACGTCATCCGCGACTTCACGGTCGTGGACAGCGACGGTACGTCGCACACGCTTTCCGAGATTCTGAAGGAAAAGGAGCTGGTCGTGCTCAACTTCTGGTATACCACCTGCTCTTGGTGTGTAGAGGAATTCCCCTACATGGAGGCAGCGTACCAGAACTATGGCGACAAGGTCGAGATCCTTGCGTTTGACCCCTACGGTACCGATTCCGAGAGTGCGATCGCGGATTTCAAGGCAAGCATGGGACTTTCCTTCCCCATGATCAAGGATTATAACGCACTTTACGCCGCATTTGGCGTGGCTGCATTCCCCACCTCGGTGTTTGTTGACCGCTACGGTGTGATCTGCCTGATCGAGGAGGGTGCTCTGATCGGTGATCAGCCCTTTACGGTCGCATTCGATCACTTTACGGGCGACGATTACGTGCAGGGTCTTTACACAAGCGTGGAAAGCCTTGTTCCCGAGGTTGAGATCAACGTTTCCATGCCCGAATCCTCTGAGATCGAGGCTGCCATCAACGGCGAGGGCTTCCATGCAACCTACCGCCCCGAGGAATCCGAGGAATATAAGGATCTTACCTGGCCCTTCGTGCTGGGCGAGAAGGACGGATATGCCTGCATCCGGCCTGCCAATACCGGTGTGGCAAACTCTTATTCGATCATTTATATGGACGTCGAGCTCAAGGCGGGCGAGGCAGTCTGCTTTGATTACTTTACCTCTACCGAGACATACAGTGACGTGCTGTACGTCATCGTGGAGGGTGAGGATACCTACTCTCTGTCCGGCCCCGGTACGGGCTGGGGCACGTGCTATCCGTACGTAGCCACCAAGGACGGCACGTATGAGGTTGCACTGACCTACGTGAAGGATGGCGACACAGACGTGGGCGAGGATACCGTTTACGTCAGAAATATGCGCGTGGTGGATATGGAGAACATCACATCTCCCACGTATATTCCCCGTTATGCCGCAACCGACAGAGCCGAGGACGGCTTTGGATATAACACCTACGTGGACGTTGTGTTCAACGAAGCTGACGGCTACTACCACGTTGGCACTGTTGACGGCCCCCTGCTGCTTGCAGATCTGATGGGATATACCCAGTTCAGTCAGCAGTCGGTGTTTGATATGGCATATAACGAGCTGGTTGGAGATAATTTCTACGACAGAGCCGTGGATTACTTCTCCTATGCCTCCAACTCGCAGCTGGCAGGCATCTGTACGGTCAATGCCGAGCTTGCTGAGCTGCTGCGCGAGGTAGCGGCTGCCGTGGGTGCTGAGGGTCACGATAAGGAGTGGCTGCAGATGTGCCTGTATTACGATGCATACGGTGTTGAGGGGCAGTTGATTGACCCTATTCAGGGTCTTGCACCCTTCTGCGCGTACCCCGCAGAGCTTGGTGAAAATTCCTTTACCTATAACCGTGTGATCATGCCCAGAGGCTTGCTTGCCGAGTTTATTCCCGCAACCTCGGGTGTCTATCGCATTACCTCCTTTGCGGATCAGCAGGTTGACGGCTGGCTGTTCGATCAGAACCGTAACGAGCTGCTGGTTTACGAGCATTGTGAGAGAATGTACACCGACCTTGGCAACGTTTCCATCGTCTTCTTTATGGAGGCCGGTACGCCGTACTATATCGACATTGCTTATTGGGACGTTTACGGCACGGGAACCATTCCTTATACGATTGAGTTTGTTGGAGAGAGCTACGAGTATTTCCGCTCCTGCGCGCCCGGCTACTTCACTTACTTTGAAAACGAAAATGACCAGGTGACCAATGAGATCGTGGGCCTTGGCATTGACGTGGCATTGGGCGAGGACGGCTATTATCACGAGCTGCGCGCCGACGGCAGTCTGGGCAGCATCATTTACGCTGACTTTACCAGCGTTTCCGCAATTTTCAGTCACTCTGTTCTGGAGATGATCAACATGAATGCCTTCAACTTCAAGTACAGCGAGGGCGATTTGCTGATCATGAGCTATATGGAAAGATATCCCGACAATACCAAGGAAAAGCTGCAGGAGATCTGGGGCGACGCCTTTGAGGAGTATGCCGAGGAATACAAGCTGGACGAGGTGCTGGCGGGCACGTATCACGGCATGGGTGACGATATGACCGAGCTTGCCAAGAAGTATGCGGGCATGATTCTGCCTGCAAGCGAGGAGGCTCCCGAGCTGGAGGGCTGCGTGGCGGTTGACGCCGAGCTTGCCGAGCTGCTGCAGCTGCTGATGGATAAGTACACGTTTGAGGGCGTGGACCATTCCTGGACCAAGCTGTGCTTCTACTATCAGCACCTGGGTGCATAAATGAATTGAATTGCCGAACCCCTTTTCGCAAAAGGGGTTCGGCAAAGGTGTCTTTTTCGCCATTGAGCGGAAAGCGGAAAACTTAATTGCTGATTGATAAATAAACAACGGAAATCAATTTCGAGGAATGTTTGTATGATTTTTGAAAAAAACAAGGCAATATGGACACTGTCAGCGATGCTTTTGTGTCTGTCCTTGATGCTGTTCGCGTGCGGCGGTGGACAGGGGCAGGGCACAGGAAGCGCTGAGCAAACCACTGAGCCTGCCGAGGATTCTACGATCGGGGAAACTGTACCCGAGCAGACCACGAACGAGGATTCGGCTACGGAAGCAGAAACCGAAACCGTGACCGAGCCGGAGCCCCAAAAGGTGTTGTACACGGTCAGTGTCACGGGCTCGGACGGAAACGCGCGACAGGGTGCGACAGTGCAATTTCTTGTGGGTGAGGAGGCAATTGCCGCAGTGCCCACGGATGCCGACGGCGTGGCGTCTGCCGAGCTGTTGCCTGACACGTACACCGTGAAAATTGCAAACCTGATGGGTGAGACATACGATCCTGCGGGTTGCGAACTGACCCCCGACAGTCGAGAGCTTTCGGTCAGACTGTACGGTCTGCCCGATGCGGGCGAGGAGATTTACGCTTACAGCGCAAGCGCGGGCGATCATATTTCCTACATGGCGCGCAGAATTTCCGAGGGCTGCTATTGGGCAACGCTCAATTCGGGCGATATGACGTATTTTTTGTTTGTTGCACCGCGTGAAGGCAGGTTCAAGCTGTCTGTCTCCGAGGATCTGCCGATTTCGATTGGCTACTACGGCTCTACCTCGTTTGTCTTGACCGAATCGACTGTACCGGAGGAAAACAATGCGATTTACGTGGACGTTTACGACGATATGGTCTACAATTACGCGTTTGTCATCGGTGTTATGGCCGAGGAGGCGTCGTTGGGAGCATGTGCTTTGAGTGCAGAATATGTGGGCGAACGCGAGACCACTGTCAATGATATCCCCTGGAATGATCTGATGCCGGACCGCACGCTGCCCAAGTATACGCTGGGCGCGGGGGCCGTGACCGATTTTGCTGTGGATGGCGCGGAGATCTCGTTGGTTTACAACGAGGGCGACGGATATTATCACGTGGGCAGCGAGGATGGCCCTGCAGTGCTGGTCAATCTGGACAACAACACGAAATATATGGATGCGCTGACCACCGTGTGCAGCAACATGCGTCTTGGCGTGTACGTATACGATGAAGAGGGCAATTTGCTTTCCAAGGATAGCTACAACGAGCTGATCTGGGCATATAACGAGGTTGCTGACGGCGGCTATTATCCGCTGGATAACACGCTGCGCGATATGCTGGTTGCCGTAGGCGACTATATGGGTTGGTATGATCCTGCATCTCCCATGTATCTGTTTGAGGGCGTGGCACTTGAACCGGCTAACGCATTCCTGTTTGCTTGCGCATATTTGAAGTGATTTAATGATATTAATAAAGGAGAAAAGACATGAATTTCAAGAGAATTGCAATGCTTTTTGCAGCCTGTGCGCTGCTTTTGACGCTTGCTTTGACTGCTGTTGCTTGTGACGGCGGTGAAGGAGAAGAGACGACTGCTGCCGAGACCACCGCACCCGCAGAGCAGACCACTGCACCCGAGGTGACCACGCCTGAAGAGACCACCGCAGAGGTGACCACCGAGGACGATAAGGTCACGTACACCGTCAAGGTCGTGGACGCAAACGGCGCACCCGTTGCCGATGTTGCGGTACAGTTCTGCGATGCAAACGGCTGCCGCATGCCCGTAGGCACCAATGCCGAGGGCATTGTGACCCTGACTGAGGCGGAAAGTGACTTCCACGTTACGCTTGCAAGCGTTCCCGCAGGATATGCTGCGGATACCACCGAGTATTATTTTGACGGTGCACTTGAGCTGACCATTACCCTGCAGGCGGAGTAAAAGAGTACAGGGGAAAACAAAAAGAAGCCCTATGGGCGTGAAAAATTAGCGGAGAAATTGACACGGGAACTGTATCAAAAGCGGTTTCCGTGTTGGTTTTTCTCATGTAAAAAATCAACAAGCGTAGGGGGCGACGTCCTCGACGCCCCGGGCAGGCACAAACAATCTTTTGTAGGGACCGGCCTCCCGGACGGTCCGTTTGAGAAGTTAGTTTGTAGCCACCCGGGGCGTC
>JAFQUG010000110.1 GCA_017408625.1 Clostridia bacterium
CCATCGGCGGTGACGGCACCTTCCGCGGCGCAACCGATATTACCAACCACGGCATTCCCGCAATCGGCATTCCCGCAACCATTGATAACGACATTACCGCAACCGATCTGACCATCGGCTACGATACCGCTGTCAATACCCTGCTTGGTATGATCGACTTTCTGCGCGATACCTGTGAATCTCACGCAAGATGCAACGTCGTTGAGGTCATGGGCAGAGACTGCGGTCTGGTCGCACTTTACGCAGGCATTTGCACCGGTGCGGTTTCGATCGCAATCCCCGAGGTGGGCTTTGACGAAGAGGCTGCCATCAAAAAGATCGCAAGCGTGCGCGATAAGGGCAAGCGCGGCATTATCGTGGTATTCTCCGAGGGTATGCCCCAGGTAAACGGCCGTAAGTACAGCGAATATTTTGCTGAAAAGGTACAGGCGCAGACCGGCATTGAGACCAAGTTTGCACGTGTTGGCCACATCATTCGCGGCGGCGGACCTACGCTGCGCGACAGAATGACTGCAACGCAGATGGGCGTTGAGGCTGTCAATCTGCTGCTTCAGGGCAAGTCCAATCGCGTTATGTGCGTACTGGAAAACAAGATCACCAACGAGGATATCAACTATGCGCTGGTGCTTGACCGCATGTACAAGGGCAAGCTCAAGGATGGCGACCTGGATCGCTTCAGTGCCGACGAGATCGCTTCCATGCGTGCTCGTTGCGCATACCGCCAGGCAAAGATCGAAAAGCTTTACCACATGGCTTACGAGATCTGCAACTGATCAAAAACAAAAGGACGGATTTCCAAAGGAATCCGTCCTTTTTTTGCGTCTATGATTACTCCCCGTCGGGCTTTTTATCCTCAGGTGGCACGTGCATCTTTTTGAGCACCAATTTGGCTATGTAAAAGCCAAAAATGAACACAACTACGATCATCACGATCACAAGACACACCTTCTGCAGCACGTCCATGGTTGAAAGCAAACCGGAAGGTCCGCCGGGTGCCTCCGTTCCCTGCTCAGCCGCATATGCGCATAGCGTACTCGCCGTGCTGATCCAGATAAAGCTTAATGCTGCCCAAAATTTTCTTAACATGTGTCTAAAAAGTGATCCCCCCCCCGACGAGGTAATAAAATCATCTACTAATATAGACGCCAAAAATGGCAAAAAGTTTCTTGTTTTTTGAAAATTTTTGAAATATTTTATCGATTTTTTGCAATAAAATCGCGATAGAAGTGTGCGCTCTTCTTCCAAGCGGTATTTCCCTCTCGATCGCAGCTCATGATGCCGAATTTGAAGTTATATCCTGCGCTCCATTCAAAGTTATCCATCAAGCTCCAAAGGAAGTAGCCACGCACGTCGTAGCCCTCCTCGATCGCCTTTTCTACGTACTCCAAGAATCCCTGCACGTAGCGAATGCGGTCGTCATCCCGGATCATTCCGTCCGCGCCTATGGGCTCCTCGCCCTCGAAATACGTGCCGTTTTCGGTGATATAGAACGGAATATCCAGCTTGTACATATCCTTAAGCATGACAATGGCGTCGTAGACGGCCTTGGGATAATACTCGGTGCGATTGTTCAGGAAATTGCCTCCCTGCGAAAAATCGGCCTGTACCTTTTGATTATGTGTCACAGGAACGCGATTATATACGTTCAAGCCGAAATAATCTGTTTTTTGGCTCATGATTGCGTAATCCTCTGGCGCGATCTGCATCAGCGTGCCCTCGCGCTCCAGGTGCTCTAAGATATAGTCGCTGTAATGCCCTGCATAAAGCGGGTCGCAATAGAATTTCCAGTTGCGCTCATCCTGATCGACCATCAGCGCAATATCCTCGGGCGAATTTGTCAGTGCGTGTCTTTTCCAGATATCGATCACCGCACCGATCTTGGAGTTTGTCAGATTGCGCGCGCGAAAGGCCTGCACGCCCCTGCCGTGTGCGACAAGGATATTGTGGCGCGCCTGATTGCCCCAGGATTCATTGGTATGCCCCGGTGCAAAGCCTCCCAGCGCATAGCCGACGTAGGTTGCGATCGGCTCGTTGACAGTTGCCCACATGGGCACGATGTCACCGTACGCGGCAAACATCTTGTCGGCATATTCGCCAAACCACTCGATGCTGTCTCGGTTGACCCAGCCGCCCTTATCCTCCAGGACCTGCGGCAGATCCCAATGGTACAGCGTGACGCTGGGCTGAATGCCGTGTGCCAGCAGCTGCTCAAAGGCGCGTCTGTAATAGTCTATGCCGGCTTGATTAACTTGCCCCGTGCCCTGTGGCATCACGCGCGACCAGGAAATTGACATGCGGTAGGCGTTTGTGCCGAGATCGCACAAATTTTTCAGGTCGCGGTCAAAGCGGTGATAGCTGTCACATGCATTTTCGGGCGTGTGGCCGCCAAAGATCTTGCCGGGCTTTGCAGCCATCGTATCCCAGATGCTGGGCGTTCTGCCGTCTGCACTCACACCGCCCTCGATCTGCCCTGCGCTTGTGGCGCAGCCCCATAAAAAGTCCTTTGGGAATGCCATATCTTACCTCCTGCTTAATCAAACAAATTCCAAGGATAGCCCCCCGGAGGCGTGCTCTGCACCTCGACCTCTTTGCCGGTTTGCGGATGCGTCACACAAAGGCGCGTAGCCCACAAAGCGGTGGTGCAGCCCTTCTCGCGGCTGCCGTACTTGCCGTCACCCAACAGTGGATGCCCCGCATGGGAAAGCTGTGCACGGATCTGATGCGTGCGCCCTGTCTCCAACGTGACCTCAAGTAAGCTGATCTCTTCCCTTTGCGCAAGCACCCTGTAGGTAAGCCGAGCCTCTTTCACGCCCTTACGGGGCGAGGTTACAACAAAGGTCTTGTTCTTGGCCTTGTCGTGATACAGATAATCCACCATACTGCCGCACGGCTCTGAAAGAGTGCCCTGCACCACGGCCAAATATTGCTTGTGGATCTGTTTACCGACCACCATGCCGCCAAGCCTTGCCGCGCTTTGCTTGTCCTTGGCATACAGGATCGCACCGCCCGTAGCGGTATCCAGTCTGTGCACCAAGTAGATCTCGGGCGAGTACCCGCAGGCATCCCTCCAGGTGGCGATGCAGGAAAGCAAATCCGAGCCGTCCGCGTGTGCAGGATCGGGCTGGCTGGGCTGCCCGACCGGCTTTTCGCAGATCAGAATATTTCTATCCTCATATAAAATCACGGGGGCTTTTCTGATGATCGGGTGCAGATCAAGCTCGTAAGCCACGCGCTCCGCACCGCTTGCAAGAAGGATGGTGCCGCATGGCATAAAGCCTTGTTTTTCAAGGAATTTCCGCATGCGCACGTTGCCGTAATGCGTGTCGATCCTCACCGATCCAAGACTCGCGCGCAAGGCTCGACTGACTGCATATTTCATTGCCTCGGCAGCGCCTCCCCGGCCGCGCATAGCATCCGACATGGCCACGCGGTGCACGGTCATATACGTGCCCTCGGTCAGCCATGCACCATCGTAAATCCTGTCATACGTGGGCTCTCCGTCCGGGATCATGGCAAAGTACCCCTGCACCCGGCCGTCTGCACACAGCACGTAGCCGTACGCCTTTTCAATATCGTCCGCAATATGCGCTTCTGTCGGATATCCGTCCTGCCATTGATCAATGCCAAGCTCTGCGATTGCTGCACGAGCCTGATCAAATACCCGCATGACGACCGCAATATCCTCCGTGGCTGCGGATCTGATTCTGATTTGATGATTCATTGCTTTTTCCCTCCACCACAGCGTGAGCAAGGCTCACTTGCGCCGTGATTGGCTGCCTCGGCAGCCGTTCCCGATTGCAGCTCCTTTGCATTCTTCAGATAACTGCAGTTCGGGTCTTTATGATATTTCGAGCCGCTTTTCGTCCAGTACACCTTGCCCTTGACGCTGACGTCGGGGTCTGCATCCTGTTTTGTACGCGCCTCATACAGCGACTGCTGCTCCTCGGGGCTCAGCACTTCACCGTTGACCGCCTCCATGCCACTCTGCTCACTGCAAGCGGCCAAAACAAAAAGCAAAAGCAGCAAAACAATACAAGCTTTTCTCATACCGTGCTCTCCGCAAGCAGCTTTTCCTGTACCGAAAGCTTGTGCAGCGCGTGCTCGTATGCGCCCTTATAGTCGTCCAATGTCTTACAGCAGGTCTCCATATCGTGCAGCACACGGTAAAGCAGCACGGGCACGGGTGCGTCCTCGTCCGCAAGGATGCTTTGCAAAATGCGATATGCCCCCGCATGATCCCCTGCAGATTGCAGCACAGTGGCCTCAATATGCATAGTCAGATGTCGCTCCAACGGCGAATCGCCGTCAAAATGGTGTAAGGGAGCAAGGTTTTCCAGCTGCTCCATGATCAGCGCGTAGCGGCAAAAGGTTTCCTGCCACGCGGAAAAATCGCGCTCTCCGGGCAATAGGTTTTCAGCCTCATAAGAGGTCAGCGAGACAGAAATGCTGCGCATGTAGCGGAAATATACGATAGCGGGGGCGGTAATGTGCCCCGTATAATAGGTCGTTTGATCTGCGTCGCGCAGAGCCGTGTCAAACCAGTAGCACGCATTGTGCAAGTTTCCCGCCAGAAATTCCTCCTTGGCAATTTCCAAGGCGCACTCTGCCATAAGCAGCGCAATTTCGTCGTCCGATTCCGACAAAACCGACTCGCACATGTGTCGGCAGATGCGAAAGTCTCCCATCTTATAGGCTCTGCGGATATTGGGCATATGGCGGATCTTCTGATACAGAAATTCGTTCTCCTCCTCTGCAAGCAAGAATCCCGCAGGTACGCCTAAGCGGTTGGCAAGATACACCACGGTAGGCAAAGACGGCAACGCCGCACCGTGCTCAATGCGCGAGAGCATATTGCGTGTGATAAAATCACCCGCAAGCTCCTGCTGGGTCATCATTTTGGACATCCGAAAATTCTTGATCTTCTCACCGATGTTCATAAAAACCTCCATGAAGGTAATTTCTATTTACTTTTTATTATACTACAGGAAGGGCCTCATTGCAATATTTTTTTGCAAAAAACGGGCAGAATTTTCGGATTTGTGCTATAATAATAACAAATCATACGGAGGTGTTGTGCATGAGTGTCTTTTGGATCAAGATCATTGCCATGGTAAGTATGCTGATCGATCATATCGCGGCAGTCGGCGAATTCCCGGGTTGGGAGATCTGGCGCATGATCGGGCGAGTGTCCTTCCCTTTGTACGCCTTTTTGCTGGTGCAGGGCTTTGTGCATACGAGTTCAAGATGGAGGTACCTTGTGCGGCTTGCAGCATTTGCGGTACTCACGCAGCCGATCTACACTCTCTGCTTTAACGATACGTGGTGGAAATGGGATCACTTGAATATTCTGTTTACGCTCGCGGCAGGTCTTTGTGCCATGTGGATGTTGGATCTTGCCAAGCGCATGGCGCAAAAACGCGGTAAGGGTTGGTGGTACTATTCCCTTCTGCTGTGCATAGCAAGCCTTGCGGTGGTGTACGTGGCAGACCGCATGGGTGTGGATTACGGCTGGATGGGCATTGCGCTCATGCTGCTTTTGTACGTCACGGCAGGCGCAAAATGGGCATGGTGCCCGATCGCCATGCTGTTTGCTTTCCGATATCAGCTGACCACGGGCGCGTGGGATGAGCCTGTCTATCAGCGCGGCATCTTTGCAGCGGCCGCGTTTATTCCCATGGTGTTCTATAACGGAGAGATAGGCCCTAAGCCTGGGAGTAAGGTGTGGGCAGCGGTGGTCAAATACGGCTTTTACGCGTTCTATCCCCTGCACCTTTTGGTGTTGGCGATCGTGTTCTAAATGATAGTTTCGGTCCAGCCTTTACAAAGGCTGGCGCAGGTCGAGGGCGCGAAGCCCTCGTC
>JAFQUG010000111.1 GCA_017408625.1 Clostridia bacterium
AGGATATGCTGGAAAAAATCGATTTTTCCAACGTTCCGAACTATGCGAACATCTCCGAGGAATTCCGCGGACTCTACTACGATCCGAATGACGAGTATTCGGTGCCGTATACCTATGGCATGGTCGGTGTACTTTATAATTCCGCCGTGGTGGATGAGGCAGATACCGGAAAATGGGATCTTATGTGGAACGAAAAGTACGCAGGCCGTATTTTGCAGTTCAACAACTCGCGTGATGCGTTTGGTACTGCGATGTACAAGTTGGGTATCGACGTTAATACCACGAGTGAGGATGAATGGCGTCTTGCACTTGCGGAGCTGAAAAAGCAGCAGCCGCACGTACAGGGCTACGTCATGGATGAGATCTTCAACAAGATGGAGTCGGGCGAGGCGTCTGTTTCTGCATACTATGCAGGCGACTATCTCTGCATGGTGGAAAACAATGAGGATCTGGCATTCTTCTATCCTACCGACGCTGACGGTAATTACGTCACCAACCTTTTCGTGGATGCGTACTGTATCCCGAAGGGAGCGGCCAACAAGGACCTTGCAGAGATCTATATCAACTACATGCTCTCCGAGGAGCCTGCCATTGCCAATGCGGAGTATATTTATTATGCATCTCCGAATTCGGCTGTGTATGAAAGCGACGTCTATATCGAGGATATGGGCGAGGAAGCCATGGAGATTTTGTATCCCGAGGGCTTCAGCTTTGCAGAGAATTACAACAAGATGAGCTATCACAATCTTGATGCCGATACGCTGTCTCTTGTCAACGCCCTCTGGGAGGAGCTTAAGATCTCCAGCGCAACGGGTGAGGGCGTGTATGTGCTTGCTGTTGCTATTCTGGTGGCGCTTGCCGCTTACGGTGTATACCACGCCGTCCGCAAGAAAAAACGCGAAAAATACTACATGTAAGCAAAAAACGCTTTGCCGCTAAGGCAAAGCGTTTTTCTTATATCTGCAGCAGAAGAAGCCACGCGAGGCCGTAATAGGTCACCACGGCAACAAGGTCGTTGATGGTGGTGATAAAGGGCCCCGAGGCAACCGCAGGATCGATCTTCAGCTTTTTCAAAAGGATCGGAATCGTTGTACCCGACAGACTGGAGAGAAACATGGAGATCAGGAGCGCAACTCCGATGCAAAGGGAGACAGAGAAGGCAAGAGCGATCGCCTCGCCGCGCAGGAACAAATATAATCCCACCAGCAAGAAGGAAAGAAAACCGAGCAAAAAGCCGTTGCAAAAGCCAACGCGGGCTTCCTTGCAGACGAGAAAGAATTTTTGCTTTCCCGACAGATTTTCGTCCATGAGAAGGCGGATGGTCACCGCAAGCGATTGCGTGCCGGCATTGCCTGCCATACCGAGGATCAGGGATTGGAAGGAGACGATGAGCGTCAAGCTTGCCACTACGGTCTCAAACATACCCACTACGCCCGAAACGAGCAGCCCAAGACCAAACAGCACGATCAGCCAGGGAAGGCGCTTGCCGATGCTTTTGTGCAGCGGCTCCTGCAAATCCTCTTCGGAGGAGAGACCGCCGAGCTTTGCGTAATCGTCTCCGATCTCGTCCTCAATCACCTGTGCCAGGTCCTGCGCGGTCAAAACGCCCTGTAGCTTGTTATCCGCGTCCAGCACTGGGATGGAGTCCTCGGAATACATTTTGATGCGTTCCAGACAGCTATCGATCGGCTCGTTGGCGTAGACATACGGATATGTGGTCATGATGATGTCGTCCAGAGGGGAATCGGAGCGTGCACGGATCAAGTCCTTGAGGTCGATCGCACCGACAAAGGTGCCGTCTTTGTCGATGACGTACAGCGTGGAAACGTTGTCGTTTTCCGCCGCCTGTGCGATCAGCTCTGTCATTGCCTCGCGCACACCGATGCTTGCAGAGATGGCGATGTAATTGGTCGTCATTTTGCTGCCGATCTCTTCTTTGTCAAAGGAGGCGAGCAGAAGGATCTTGCTGCGCGGCTCTTCCTGCATGAGTTCGAGTACCGTATCGCGCTCGTCCTTTTCCAGGAATTCGAGGTATTCCACCGCAGCGACCACCTCAAAGCGGGACAGGATCTCCACCCGCTTTCGAATGGGCATTTCTCCGAGATACGTCCCCGGTGTATCAGCATATTCCAATACACCCGAAAGCGTATCCGTGTCGAGGATACTGTACAGACGGCTTCGCTCGTCCTTTTGTAGCAAAACCAGCGTGGCAGCAATGTCGTTGACGTGATATTCAAGCAGCGCGTCGCGCATGCGTTTGGGCGTAAGGTTGCTGCGAATGATTTTTTCGATCTCCGCTTTGTAATCGGGGGGCGATGTGATCAGGATGTCCTTTTCTTCCACTTTTATCCCTCCTTCTTCCTGTTATTATTTTTAGTATAGCATATTCCCGTGCGTTTATGAATAAAAAAACAAAAATGCGATCCGAAGATCGCATTTTTTTATCGTATTGCTTGCTTTAAAACGTGCAACACGTCCGAAAACATCACTGTTTCTCTTCCGTAATAGTTTGCATTTGCGGTAAAGGAATTGTTGACGATGTCATGCAGCAGGAGCAGGGCATCTGCAACGTTCACGGTTTCATCTCCGTTAAAGTCACCCATGATGCGCAAGGGATTTGCAAC
>JAFQUG010000112.1 GCA_017408625.1 Clostridia bacterium
CTCCTCGGTGGTAAAGGTGAATTTCTGTCCCTCCTCCAAGGTCACGCTGCCGCCCTCAAAGGTCTTGATACGGTACTCGGGACCCTTGGTGTCCAGCATAATGGCAATAGGCATGTCCAGCTCGGCCCTGACCTTTTTGATGCTGTCAATTCTTTGCTGATGATCCTCGTGCGTATTATGAGAAAAGTTGAGACGTGCCACGTTCATACCCGCCTTGCAAAGCCCCTTTAAGGTATCCTCGTTTTGCGTTGCAGGTCCGATGGTGCAAATAATTTTCGTTTTGCGCATATTGTGCCTCCACGTGATATTTCTGATTTTATTATAACACACCCTATACGCGTTTGCAAGCGAAAATCATATCTTTTTACCGAATTTTAATACCTCCTTGTATGGGGCAATTTGTCGAATTCCCGTATATACTGCAATATAAAGCACGGGCGACTAAACGAGCGCGTGCACGGCAACAATGAAAGTACATCACATTCACATATATACAGGAGGCATAACCATGATGACCGTAAAACGCGGTGATATTTATTACGCAGATCTCTCGCCCGTGGTGGGCTCGGAGCAAGGGGGGCTTCGCCCCGTGCTGATCATACAAAACGACGTGGGCAACAAATACAGCCCCACCGTCATCGCCGCGGCGATCACCTCGCGCATGGGCAAGACAAAGCTGCCCACGCATATTGACATATACGCGGACAAGGCAGGACTTGCCAAGGATTCGGTGATTCTGCTTGAACAGATCCGCACGCTTGATAAACGACGCCTAAAGGAAAAAATGGGGCATCTGGACGAGGACGCCATGCTGCGCGTGGATAACGCCATTGCAGTCAGCTTTGGGCTTGGAACGGGCACGCAAAGCGGCGCGGTCGCCTCCAAAGATCCGTCCGAGGGGCAGCCGATCGGTTAAAAATTTGTGAAAATACAGATTTGCTATTGATTTTATGCATACTTTATGGTAAAATAACGGTAGAATTTTTTACCGGAGGAATCCAAAATGGCACTTGTAACAACTACAGAAATGTTTAAGAAGGCTTATCGCGGCGGCTACGCGATCGGCGCTTTCAACATCAACAACATGGAAATTATCCAGGCGATCACCGAGGCTGCCAAGGAAGAGCAGTCCCCCGTCATCCTGCAGGTATCCGCAGGCGCACGTAAGTACGCAAAGCACGAATATCTCATGGCTCTGGCTCAGGCAGCGATCCGCGATACCGATATCGACCTTGCACTGCACCTTGACCACGGCGCAGATTTCGAGATCTGCAAGGCTTGCATCGACGGCGGCTTTACTTCGGTCATGATCGACGGCTCTCACCATTCCTTTGAGGACAACATCGCGCTGACCCGCAAGGTCGTGGAATACGCTCATGCACACGGCGTTGTGGTAGAGGGTGAGC
The DNA here is from genome assembly GCA_017408625.1 of Clostridia bacterium. The sequence goes on from JAFQUG010000112.1 coordinate 1,407, forward strand.
TTGGCAAGCTGGCAGGCATTGAGGACGACGTCAAGGTCAAGGCCGAGGACGCTATGTTCACCAACCCCGACGAGGTAGAGGAATTCGTCACCCGCACCGGCGTTGACTCCCTGGCAATCGCCATCGGCACCAGCCACGGCGCATATAAGTTCAAGCCCGGCACCAAGCCTCAGCTCCGCTTTGATGTGCTGGAGGAGATCTCCAAAAGACTGCCCGAGTTCCCCATCGTTCTGCACGGCGCATCCTCCGTTCCCCAGGAATACGTGCGTGAGATCAACGCTCTCGGCGGCAAGATGCCCGACGCGATCGGCATCCCCGAGGAAATGCTGCGTCAGGCTGCTTCCATGGCAGTTTGCAAGATCAATATCGACTCGGATATCCGTCTTGCCATGACCGCAGGTGTTCGTCGCGTGCTTGTAGAGCAGCCCGACGTCTTTGACCCCCGCAGCTACCTGACCGTCGCACGCAGCGAGGTCAAGAAGATGGTTCAGCACAAGATCAAGAACGTGCTGGGCTCTTCGGGCACCCTGTAATCTGACCACACCGGAGCTGTCTTTCTCTGTAAGACAGCTCCTTTTTGGAGGTATCCATGAAACATACCGAACAGTTTTTAACCAAATGGCACGATTGCGACCCCGACCTGATCATCCGCCCCTCGCAGGTGCTGATGTACATGCAGGAGTGCGCCAACAGGCAGTGCCGCGCGATCGACCTGGATCTGGACGTGATCCATCAGCGCGACGGCATCGGCTTTATCATGAGCCGCATTCAGGTCAGCATCGACGCACCTCTCCCCCCCTACGTCCGCATCTGGGTCAATACCTGGTGTCCTCCCTCGAGAGGCTACGCCTATAACCGTTGCTTTGAGATCGAATACGACGGCAAGGTGTACGCCCGCGCATCGTCCGAATGGGCACTGGTCAATCTCAAGGACCGCTCCTTTATCAAATCCGAGGAGTTTCCCGCCGCTTCCCTGTTTCCCGAGGACGACATGATCGACAAGGGTGAGCTGCCCCGCCGCGTGCGCATCACCTCCTCAACGACCATGACCGAGGTGGGCAAGCGCGAGATCCGCTACTCGGATCTGGACTACAACATGCACATGAACAACACCAAGTACCCCGACATGCTGTGCGATTACGTGCCGGATATGCTTGGCAAGTTTGTCAGCGGCTTTTCGCTCTCCTACCTGCACGAGGCTGCCTATGGCGACGTGCTGACCGTTTTCCGCGCAGAGAGTGAGAACGGTTATTACTTCCGCTTAGTCAACCAGGATGGCAAAACCTGCATGGAAGCGGAATTATATCTGAAAAATATGGAGTAAATGCAAAAAGGCGGCATTTCACCGTCCGATTCTGCATCCGAATCACAAAAAAGAGCAACGGAAAATCCGTTGCTCTTTTCATTTTCAAGAATTGCATTAATTTGCAAGAATTGCACTGATTTGCAAGAATTGCACTGATTTGCAAGAATTGCACTGATTTGCAAGAATTGCAAATACCTTATCTCTCAACTTCCTGCATAATGAACGCTTCGAGAATATCGTCGGTTCTGATATCGTTGAACTTCTTCAGGCCGATACCGCACTCGTATCCTGCGGCAACCTCGCGGACGTCGTCCTTGAAGCGGCGCAGCGACGCGATCTCGTCCTCGAAGATCACGATGCCGTCACGAACCACGCGGATCTGCGACTGGCGGGTGATCTTGCCGTCCTGCACGTAAGAGCCTGCGATAAAGCCGACGTTGGGTACGTGAATGGTCTGTCTGACCTGTGCGTGGCCCAGCAGTACCTCAACAAACTGAGGTGCCAGCATGCCCTTCATTGCTGCCGAGATCTCCTCGATGCAATCGTAAATAATGCGGTAGGTGCGGATATCGACGCCCTGACGCTCTGCGCTGTCCAGTGCGGACTTATCGGGACGTACGTTAAAGCCAACGATGATAGCGTTGGACGCTGCTGCAAACATGACGTCGCCCTCTGTAATACCGCCGACTGCGGCATGAATGATATTGACCTTGACTTCCTCGTTGGAAAGCTTTTGCAGCGACTGCTTGACTGCCTCTGCCGAGCCATCCACGTCTGCCTTGATGATGACGTTCAGATCCTTGACGCCCTCAGAGATCTGTGCGAAAAGGTCGTTGAGGTTTGCTCTGGAGTTGGCCTTGAAGACCTCTTCCTTTGCCTCTGCCTTTCTCTGCTCTGCCAGCTCTCTTGCCATCTTTTCGTCCTCAACTGCAGCAAACTGGTCGCCTGCCTGAGGACCCTCTGCAAGACCCGTGATCTCAACAGGAACGGAAGGACCTGCCACCTTGACAGATCTGCCGGTATGGTCGGTCATGGCTCTGACACGGCCAACGGCTGTGCCCGCGATGACGACGTCGCCTGCGTGCAGCGTGCCGTTCTGTACCAGCACAGTTGCCACAGGTCCGCGACCCTTATCCAGTCTGGACTCGATGATAATACCCTTTGCACGGC
>JAFQUG010000113.1 GCA_017408625.1 Clostridia bacterium
ATTGCCTACAACGAGGCAAACCAAGGCAACGAGAAGGTGGTCTTCTCGCCTATGATCTCCAAGCCGATCGTACCGGTTGAGGCTAAGATCGTGGGTATTTTGCACCGCATGCAGAAAAAGGAATGGACCCCCATGGAGGAGCTGCTCTCGGACTCGGTGTCTCATGCCGACATGATCGCCATATTTTTAGGCGTTCTGGAGCTGCTTAAGGTGCGAGACATTCTGCTTGACGACGAGGATGCCGACGAGCAATCGCTCTATCGCTCCAACGCAAGACTTCGTATCAATCCCATTCCCGCCGACCAACGCCAACCCCAAAGCCAAGACAGTGAGGTAACTACAGCATGAATGAACAACAAATGCCTACCATAACCGATATCGGCGAAGCCATTGAGGCCATTCTGTTTGCCGCAGGCTATCCCGTCAAATACGATAAGCTCGCAGAGGTGCTGGGCTTAACTCCGGATGACGTCAGACTGTTTTGCGAGCATATGGCAACCGAATATGAAAAGGCCGGCCGCGGCATTCTGATGCTGTGCCTGCCCGAGACCTGCCAGCTGACCACCAAGGAGCAATACATGCCCTACATCCGCGAGGCCCTTGGCATCAAGAGAGGCGGCAACCTTTCCGCATCCTCCCTGGAGGTGCTTGCCATCGTGGCATACAACCAACCCGTGACCCGCGCCTACGTGGACGCAGTGCGCGGTGTGGACTCCTCTTATGCCGTCGGCTCTCTTCTCGACAAAAACCTGATCGAGGCTTGCGGCAGACTGGACGCTCCCGGCCGTCCCATGCTTTACGTCACCACAGATAAATTCTTGCGTGTGTTTGGCTTGAATTCGCTTTCCGAGCTGCCCGAGACCGAGGCACTGAGCATTGCAGCCGCACAGGCAGACGCAAATGCCGCGGAACAAGAATCCGAAGAACAAGAAGCCGAGGCCGAAGAGGCTCTGCCCGAGGGGGAATATACCGAGGTCAGCGAGGACGATTCCCGCGCAGAGGTCTGAGCAATGCGCCCAACGCGAACGTTGAACGCATTACAATGAAATGTTTTGCCATGGGCAAAATGTGAAATTTCTGCTTCGCAAAAGTGAAATTCGCGCACCGCGCGAGTGAAATGTCCCGCTGAACGCGGAACGTTATGGTAGAAATTTGCCAATGGCAAATTTCCGATTTTTCACGGAAAGGAGGTCGCCATGCCGCCCGCTATCAAGATTTTGCTGATCATACTTGCTTTCATCGCTGCTTTTGTTGCCGTGCTTGTGCTCTTGCTGCTGCTCTTGCGCGTCAAGATCAAGATCGGCTACAGAGATACGTTTTCATTTAAGCTGTACGTGGGAGGAATTCGCGTCGCCTCTCTTCCCCGTCCGCCCAAAAAGCTGCGCAGATTGCGCACCTATACCAAGAAAAAAGCCGCGCGTGCCGCTGCCAAGTATGCACGCCGCCCCGAGGACTATTTGGAAATGGTCCGCCAAAACGCGCTGTACCGCGCGCTGATGCAAAAGCGTGCCGAGAAAAAGGCGCAAAAAAAGAAAGCTCCCGCCAAGGCAGCCGCGCCCAAGCCCAAGCAGCCCGAGGATAAGCTGAATATTGAGATCCTGTTACAGATGATCGCGGAGATCATCGATGCCTTCTTTGAGGGCACGCGCAAGGGATTGCATATCCACGTCTGTCGCCTGCACGTGCGCGTTGTCGGCAAGGACGCCGCGCAGACTGCGCTGATCTGCGGAGGGCTTTGGGCAGCACTCTCCAATCTGCTTGCTGTGCTGGACGCACACGCCAGACTGCGTGTGAGCAAAGCCGACGTCAGCATCATACCCGACTACACGGGCGAGAAGACAAAAACCGACTTTTCGCTGATCATCTCGTTCGGCATCGTTCGCACGCTGCACACGCTGCTCTCGCTGCTCCCCATCATCCTGAAGCACAAAAATTCGCTATTCATCAAGGCAAATCCCACACAACCAACCGAGCAAAAACAATGAATTTACATATATGAAAGGAACACTCAGTATGTCTTCTGAAAACAACAAGATCCAAGAGATCATCAAGGAATCCCTGGAAAACATCCGCTCGATCATCGATGCAAACACCGTCATCGGTACTCCCATGGAGACCTCCAACGGCGTAACCATCATTCCCGTATCCAAGATCACCATGGGCTTTGCCTCGGGTGGCGTGGATTTTGACGGCAAAAAGGAATCCAGCACCGCAAAGAACTTCGGCGGTGGCGGCGGCACCGGACTTTCGGTTCAGCCCGTCGGCTTTTTGGTCGTCTCTCACGAGGGCCGCGTGGAAATGATCAACGTAGGCCAGAAGGCGCCCAAGGACACCATTGAGCAGGTGGCAGATCTGCTTGAGCGCACGCCCGATATCGTATACCGTCTCAAGGTCATTTTCGATAAATTCAACGAAATGAAGCAGGACGGTGAGCCCCTGCCCAAGATCAGTCCCGAAACCGAAAACGAGCAGGAATAAGACATACTCTCCCTCATACAGCCGTATACTGTAACAAATACGGATTTCCAATGGGGGTACTATGCAAAAAAAACCGATCCTGCGCGCCTTCTGTACGCTGCTTTGTCTTGTCCTTTGTATGGGTGCACTATGCCTTCCAACAGGCGCGCTGACCTTTGACGTCACACCGGGCACTCCCGTATATGCGGGCAGTGCGATCCTGATCGAGGCGGAGAGTGGTCGCGTGCTATACGAGCAGCATGCGCACACGCGCATGCCCATGGCATCCACCACCAAGATCATGACCGCGCTTGTGGTGCTGGAGAGGTGCGATCTGCAGGCAACCGTATGCATAGACGAGCGCGCGGTGGGCACCGAAGGCTCTTCGGTCTATCTGTATCCCGGTGAACTGTTGACGGTGGAACAGCTGCTTTACGCGCTCATGCTCTCCTCTGCCAACGATGCCGCAGCCGCGCTTGCCTACGAGGTGGCGGGCAGCATTGAAGGCTTTGCTGCACTGATGAACCAAAAGGCCAAGGATCTGGGGCTTCTCAATACGCATTTTGCCAATCCTCACGGGCTTGACGCAAGTGGGCACTATACCACCGCCTACGATCTTGCCTGCATTACCGCGCACGCACTGGAGAACGAGGATTTTTTGCGCATTGTTTCCACACAAAAAAAGGTGATCCCTCTGCGTGAGCAACAGGGTGCCCGCGTGCTGCGCAATCATAACAGGCTGCTTGCCTCATACCAAGGGTGCATCGGCGTCAAAACCGGATTTACCAAAAAGAGCGGACGTTGCCTGGTCAGTGCGGCTGAGCGCGACGGTGTACGCCTGATCTGTGTCACGCTGGATTGCCCCGATGACTGGCGCACGCACACGTCACTTTTAGACAGCGGCTTTGCTGCTTACGAGCGCGTCGGGCTGACCGAAGCCGGCGCATACATGACCTCCCTGCCCGTGGTGGGAGGCACGCAAAGCGCGCTCTATCTGCATGCCGACACGGATATATCGGTCACGCTGCCGCGCAACCGAGGCGAGATCGCATGCCATATTCAAGCCCCGCATTTTTTGTATGCGCCCATCAAGGCGGGCGAATACGTGGGTGACGCGGTCTGGATGCTGGACGGCGAGGAGATCGCCCGCGCACCGCTATATGCCGCATATGAGGTACAAGCGCGCAGAAGCGAACGCGCACTGCCGCGCTGGTTGCGCGCACTATTGATTAAATTGAAGGAACTTTTATGAACGAGCCAATCAGACTTGCAAAATACTTTACCGATTGCGGCGTGCTTTCGCGTCGCGCGGCTGAGGAAGAAATCAAAAAAGGCCGTGTCAAGGTCAACGGCGTTGTGGCCGAGCTGGGGCAAAAAATCACACCCGGGCTTGACGTAGTGGAATACGGCGGCAAAAAAATTATGCCCCCCAAGCAGACGGGCAAGGTATATCTTATGCTCAACAAGCCGCGTGGCTTTGTGACCACCATGTCGGACGAGAAGGGGCGTCCTACCGTGGCTACGCTGACTAAGTCCGTCGGCACGCGCGTCTATCCCGTGGGCAGACTGGACATGGATTCGTCCGGGCTGTTGCTCATGACCAACGACGGTGAGCTGGCGAACCGCCTGACCCATCCGCGCCATGATATTCCCAAGATCTATCACGTGCTGGTGGCGGGCCATCCCACCACGGCACAAATGACCGGGCTTGCCTCCCCTGCCGATCTGGACGGCTATATCACACAGCCCATCCGCGTACATAAGCTTGCACAGGGTGAACATGAAACCCTGCTTGAAATGACGCTTTACGAGGGGCGCAACCGCCAGATCCGCCGCATCTGCGAGATGCAGAATTTGCGCGTCAAGCAGCTGGTGCGTGTCGCGATCGGCGAGCTGGAGCTGGGTGAGCTGCCCGAGGGCAAATATGTGCGACTGACAAGCAATCAGGTCGCATATCTGAAAGGAGAGAGAGATCATGTTTAAGGTTGTACCGATTCAGGACAAGCAGACACAAGAACAATATTGCCGGACCTGCGGTGTGGAATATCTGCCCGAGGATTTTTGCTACAGCGTCTGGGACGAGGGCATCTTTTCGGGTGTTTGCCAATTCAATATTTATGCCGATCACGGCGAGGTGCACACGCTGATCTCGCTGCCCGACGTGGATGCTTACCAGGCCATGTTCACCGCAGGCCGCGCTGCGCTTAATTTCATTGACCTTTGCGACGTGCACCTGGCGTATTTTACGGGCGAGGTGCAGGACGAGGGCATGATCAAGGCCATCGGCTTTCGCAAAAACGCACAAGGAGCATGGGAGATGGATCTGACGGGATTCTTCACCAAGCCCTGCTCCTGCAAGAATGAATCTTAGCAAAAAATGATTGACAGATAACAAAAAATCGTTTATAATAAACTCATAAACCCCAATATACAAGGAGGATCATCATGAAAAAATTGTTAGCTGTTCTGATGTGCGCACTGATGCTGGCTGCTTGCCTGTCTCTTGGCGCATACGCAAACGAAGAAACCACAGCGGCAGATGAGACCACTGCCGCAGAAGAAGCCACTACCGAAGAAGGCGCGACCGTTGAGCGCACTGCTGACAGAGTCGTATTCAATGCCGACCTGGCATCCAGACCCAACTGCATCGTCGGCATGAGCGGTCTTGCTAAGGGCAGCGGTCTTTCCAAAAAGGGCGAATGGGAAGGCGTCAAGGTTAACATCCAAGAACCCACGGACCCCAACTTCACCTTTGATTACAAGGCATATTGCAAAAAGTACGACCTGACCCCCATGAACGGTGAGGACGTCGGCTACATCGTTCTGAAGGTTCTGGTTCCCGAAGACGGCTTTTACGACGACATTGAAATCTTCTACGGGTCAGGCGATATCATCGGTGCAACGGCGGGATACTCCGTAACCAGTGAATACTGCGGCGAGGGCAACGGATTCGTATACTTCATCTACAACCTTGACGGCTTGTGGGAAGGCGCGGTCAACATGTTCAGAATTGACCCTGTGGGCATGGACGAGGGCGAATTGCTTTACATCATGGAGCTTGCAATGTTCAAGACCGAGGACGAGGCAATTACCTGGTGCGACTTTGACGAGGAAGAGACCGAAGAGCCCACCACCGAGGCTCCCACCACCGAAGCACCCACCACTGAGGCTCCCACCACCGAGGCAGGCACCAGACCTCCCAGAGAGGAAAAGGAAGAGGGCTGCGGCGGCGTGATCGGTGCAGGCGTTGTTGCTCTGGCTCTGATCTCCCTGGGTGCTGTTTGCATCAAGAAGAGAGACTGATCCCAAATAAACGCAAGAAACGGCAGGAAATGGGGCTGCTGAATTAGCGGAGAAAAGAGAGAGTCATGCGAAAAGACATTTCGCAAAGCTCTCTCTTTTTGCTATATGAGTGATATTCCGCTTGGAGTATCTCCCCATCCTGCCGTTTCTTTTTTAACTTCCCGATCCTACGCCCGGCACGATCACAGTGACAGGTACAGTCGGTGCACTCTCTGAAATCTGATCCGCATTTGCATCCTTGGCTCCCCACGTACTACCGTCAGCATACTCCACGTATATGACGTACAACTCAAGCGAATACGCGACTTGCTGTTTCACCGTAACCGATTCGGTCACACTCTTTTGGGCAGGGATCGGAAAATTTTCGCAAGGCTGCATGAAAATCCGTCCGGTATCTCCGCCAATCGGATTTCCTTGCTTGTTCAGTAGCACTGCAAAAAATTTCACCGCTATGATCTCTTTCTCGGTCTTGTTGGTAATATCCAGCTTTACGTCCAACCAATCCAATTCGCTTTTCTGAACCTCGGCCACCGCAGTGACCCCACAATCTCCTGCAAACCAATCATCGGGGGAATCGTTTCTCTCATCGCATCCTGCAAAACAAAACGGCAATACGAGTATCAAAGATAAAAGAATCGCTGATTTTTTCATATCGTCTCCCTTTCTTGATTTATTTTCCGTTTTCATGATACCATAAAACACCCGTTTTGTCAAGTTCAAGGAATTTGCAGAGATATATAAGAAAAGCCGCCGAAAGGCGGCTTTTCTACTATTATTCTGCATTCTGCATTTATTTAACCAGGTGTCTCTTGATCTTCTTGGAAGTGGTCTTTTCAAACTCAGTCTTGCGCAGCTCGATACGGCTGACCTGCTTGAAGCTGGGCAGCTCGCGGTTGATGGCGCGAATGGATGCAAGGATGGTGGCCTTGACGTTTTCGTCCGAGTTATCCTTTTCAAACTTATCGTAGTTGGGGTAAACAACTGCCACAAGCGCGGTGGGCGAATTCTCATCCGGCTTTCTGCCAACCACCACGCACTCCGCAATGGTGTCCAGAGCACCCAGATACTCCTCGATCTCCTCGGGGAATACGTTTTTGCCGTTGTCCAGCACGATGACCGACTTGCATCTGCCCGTGATATAATAGTATCCCTTGTCGTCGCGATAACCTACGTCACCTGTGCGGAACCAGCCGTCCTCGGTAAACACAGCCTCGTTTGCCTCGGGATTTTCATAATAACCCAGCATGACGTTGGCGCCCTTGACCTGAATCTCACCCTCGCGGTATCCCTTGTCGTTTCTGCCGTAGCCTGCGGTATCCAAGCGCAGATTGCAGCAAGCAACCGGCTTGCCGATCGAGCCGGGACGGGGCGCAAAGAAGGGGTTAAGCGTGGTCAGAGGCGAGCATTCGGTAATCCCGCAGCCCTCGTAGACCGTAATGCCAAAGCTGTCAAAGGTCTTGATCAGCGCGGGATTGAGCTTTGCACCGCCGCAGATGATAACGCGCAAATTGCCTCCAAACGCCTTATGCACGTCAGAGAACAGCTTGCGGCGCATATCTACGCCCGTCTTGCGCATGGCGTCGGATGCCTTGATGGCCGAGCGCAGCGTCTTGGCCTTTCCCTTCTTCTCTGCCTCTGCCCAAACCTTCTTTTCCATGGTGTCAAGGAACAGGGGCACCAGCGTCATCACGGTGGGCTTGAAGCGGTTCATATTCTTGACCACGTGGCGCAGCTTATCATTGATGCAGATGGTCATGCCCAAAAGCAGCTCTGCCTGCAAGCACATCAACTCATAGGTATGGTGCACGGGCAGCACGCTCAGCGAAACGTCGTCCGGCGTGATGTTGATATACTGCATCGCAGCATTCACGGTTGCATAAATGTTTTGCTGGCTGAGCATGACGCACTTGGAGGATCCCGTTGTACCCGAGGTAAACAGCATCTCCGCCAGCTTTGCGCGATCCGCAATGCGAGGCAGGTTCCAGCCCGCGCGTACGCTTGCCGCGCCCATGCGCTGCACCTTTTCATAAGAGGTCACCTTTTGATGGTCACCTCTCTCGGGCACCATGGGAATGTAGTGCTTGAGCGAGGGGTGATTTTCCATCGCACCGTCAAATTTTCCGTTGAACGACTCACCGTATATGACCGCCTCGGCATCCACAGACGCAATAAATTGCTCGATCTGATCCTGCGCGACCTCTTTATCCATGGGAATGATCACACTGTCCAACACAAGTACTGCAACGTATGCGGTCAACCACCGAGGACTGTTCTCGCCGATCAGTGCAATTCTCTTTCCCTTCAATCCAAGCGCGTCAAGGCCTGCAGCCATGTCCAGGATATTGTCACAAAACGCCTTATAGGACATGTCCTTGACCTTGCCTCCCTCAATGTAGCGCAATGCGATCTTGTCGCCATGCCCGCGCATGGCAGCGTACAGATCGGATGCATCCCAGATCTGCGGGCAATACGTGCTTGCTGCGGGGGTTGTATTCTTCTTCATTTGATTCATACCTCTTTTTTGAATGATGCTTTGCGAAATTCGCCAAACCATGTTACATTTGTTACGTACATTATACGAATGCGGGAGATTTTTGTCAAGGCAAAGTCAAGTTTGTTCACAATTCCATGCAGATAATGTTACAATTGTCACGATTCGTGATACACTTTTGGCATTTTCATCACAGTATAGCCGAAAAAAATTGCTTTTCTTTTTAGTTTTGTCAGACTTTTGTGAAAACATGAAAGAAAGATGTTTCCATCCTTTTCTCTTACTATTGCAATTGCAACACTTATATGCTATAATAACTATAATAAAATATAACCATGCATCAAATCTTTCAAGCTGGAGGTTTTCTATGAGACTGATCAAACTCGCAGCACTGATGCTTTGCTTCATCATGCTGCTTTCCACGGTTGCTTGCCAACCGGCCCCCCCCGGTCCCGACACAGAATCAAACCCCGAGCAAACCCCACCTGAGGAATCGAC
>JAFQUG010000114.1 GCA_017408625.1 Clostridia bacterium
GAGACCTCGACCGTGTATGAGCAGACCGACAGCAAGCAGGTGGCAACCGTGCTCTTGGAGGGTCTTGAGCATAGCTTCTCGGAGAATACCATGGCAGACGCACAGGCGGTCGCACAGGCGTATTTTGCAGAGAACAGCGGTGCTGCCGTGTACCTTGTGACCGACCGCGCATATCAGACGCACGATAATATCACGCTGATCCGTCTTTGCGACGAGAGTGCGCAGAACTATGCGCTCTCGGGTGTGACGTACGCCGTGCAGGGTGAGCAGGTCGTGGTCAACGGCACAGTGACCTCATACCGCTCGGATGCAACGCTTTCCTTGCAGCTGTTGGCAGACAAGGATGAACAGCCTTGCGCCAACGCGACTGTGGTGGCCAAAAGGGAAAAGGCCACCCCATTCCAGCTGACAGCCAAATTGTCTGAATTTTCATCCTTGCGTGTCAGCATCGCCGAGAGTGACGTGCTGGCGTGCGATAACAGTGTGGTGCTGTTTGATCCGCAGAGCGACGATACCTATAAGATTCTGATCGTCAGCGACCGCCCCTTCTTTATCGAGGCGGCACTGGGCGCGGTGGGCAAGACCAATATCACGGTAAGATCCACTGAGGAATACGACAACGATCTTGGCTACGGCCTCTACATTTTTGATACCTTTACGCCTGCGACTATGCCGCTTGACGGTGCGATCTGGCTGATCAACCCGTTGGCAAGCTCGGATGATCTGGGCTTTTCGGTGCAGGGCGAGATGAGTCTTGCCGAGGCGGGCGTGCTGGAGTTATCGCATGACAGCACCTCTATGGTGCAGATGCTGACCCGCGATATGACCGGGGAAGAGGTGCACCTGACAAGATACGTCAAGTGCGGCATGTACCGCAAGTTTGCCACGCTGATGAGCTATCGCGGCAATCCCGTGGTGTTTGCGGGCACCAACCTGTACGGCAACCGCCTTTGTGTATTTGCCTTTGATCTGCATGATTCCAATATTGCCATGCGTATGGATTTCGTCATGCTTATCAGAAATCTGGCCGAGTATTCGTTCCCGGCGGTGCTGGAGCAAAACAGTGTGTATTGCGGAGATACGGTAGATCTGAACGTTCCTGCCAATACCGACAGCATTCGCGTCGAGTCTCCCACCGGCAAGGTGCAGTATCTTAGCTGCGACGGCGCGGTGGTAAGCTTTGTGCCTGCCGAGGCAGGCGTGCATACCGTGACCATGACGGTCAGCGGCTCGCCGCGCACCTTCTCTGTGCATGCGGCGATTCCCGAGGCAGAGCGCAATCCGGTGGTGGCGGAGAAGGAGCTGAGCCTTACCGGAGAAAAGACCGAGGGCAGCTTCGACGGCACGTTTGATGCCTTGACCTTGATGTTTATTTTACTTGCGTTGCTGCTTGCAGCAGATTGGGTGGTGTATTGCTATGAGAAATATCAGCTTCGATAATCCGTGGCTTTTGCTGCTCGCCATTCCGCTTTTGGCGGCGGTGATCGTGCCTTATTGCATCGCCATTCGCAAGGATAACAAAAATGTGCATACCGTTACCTCACTGATCCTGCATTTGCTGATCGTGGCTTTGGTCGTACCTGCGCTTGCGGGCATGGCAAGCGTGACGGTCATGACGCAGACCGAGGTGTACGTGGTGGCAGACGTTTCCTATTCCTCCAACCGTAATTTGGACTTGATCGACTCGTATATTGCCGAGCTGCAGACGTCTCTGCCCGAAAATTCTGTTGCGGGGCTTGTGTGCTTCGGCAAACAGCCTGTTTTGGTTGCCAAGGCGGGAGAAGAGCTTCTGCCAAGCGTTAAGAATGCCAAGGTGGACGACAGTGCCACCGATATTGCTTCCGCGTTGGAGTATGCAGCCACGCTGTTTTCGGACAATACCATCAAAAGAGTAGTGCTGATCACCGACGGCAAGCAGACGGGCGGTGATGCGATGGGCGAGCTGATCTCGGCCGTGGAGCACCTTTACGCAGAAAATGTCGCACTGGATGCCATTTACGTGAATAACAACGTAAGTAAGGACGTCACCGAGGTGCAGATCAGCGACGTGGATCATACGCCGTCCACTTATCTGGATCACGCAAGCAGCGTGGACGTGCTGGTGCAGAGCAGTGCAGGGGCGGATGCCATTCTCTCGCTTTACAAAAACGGAGAGCATTTGCAGGACAAGGCGGTAACCTTGGACGAGGGCTACAATTTCGTCAGCTTTTCCGCCGACACCTCGGCTGCCGGTGAGTTTGATTACGAGGTCAGGATCATTGCTCCGGACGATACCTCTCCGCATAATAACAGTTATTTCTTTACGCAGCGTGTGACCGACTCACTCAAGGTGCTGCTGATCACCGGGAGCCAGGCCGACATGGACGCGGCTGCCTTGATGTACGGCGAGCATGCCGACATCGACGCTTACGTCAACGATCCGAACGTGCCTTGCACGATCGAGCAGATCTGCGCTTACGACCAGATCGTGCTCTCGGGTGTGGACGTACGAAAGCTCAATAATTGCACTGCCTTTGTGGAGTGCGTGGATCAGGCAGTCTCACTGTTTGGCAAGAGCCTGATCACGTTGGGAGACACAGGCATTCAGAACAAGACCGACGATACGCTCTCAGCCTTGGAGGATATGCTTCCCGTGCGCTTTGGCAACAACGATGCCGATCCCAAGCTGTATTGCCTGGTGCTGGACTCCTCGCGCTCGATGCAAATGGCCTCCAGACTGATCATGACCAAAAAGGCGGCTATCCGGTTCCTGGAGCTGTTAGCTCCGGAGGATTACGTGATGGTCGTGTCCTTCTCGGGTGAGGTGTATATTGAGCAAATGCCCACCGAGGCAAAGAACAAGGAGCAGGTTGCCGAGATCATCAACGGCATACAGCCCACGCAGGGCACTGTCATCGGTGCAGCACTCAAGGCGGCCTTCAATCAGATGAAATCCCTTTCTTTCTCGGAAAAGCAGGTGGTGCTGATCAGTGACGGCATGTCCTATTCGGCAGAGCCGGACGACGCAGCGGATATGGCCAATCAGCTTTACATGGCGGGCATTGTGACCACGGTCATCAATACCAGCTGTGCAGACGGTACAGCCAATATGGAAAAGATCGCAAGCTACGGCCGCGGCAAGTATTATTGGTTGGAGGATGAGCGGGATCTGGACGAGCTGATCTTTGGAGACGTTGCCGACGAGATCACCGAAAGTGTGATAGAGAAGCAAGTGCCTGTCACGGTAGTGGACGGCAAGGACGAATCGGTCAAGGGACTTTCCTATTTGCCCGACGTGTACGGCTACGTGTATGCAAAGACCAAGGCAAGTGCCAAAACCGTGCTCAGCGTGCCCTATACCAAGGCAAGCGGCAGCGTGGTGGACGCACCCTTGTATGCTTACTGGAAATACGGCAACGGCAGAGTTGCCTCGTATACAAGCACTCTTTGCGGCGAATGGGCCAAGGATCTGCAGGGCGAGCAGGGACAGAGATTCTTTGCAGCCGTGGCATCCACCAACACGCCGGCTCAGCGCATTGACTATCCGTATACACTGAGCGTCGGATACGATGGCACCGAGGCAAGTATTGATATGATCCCCGCCGTGCTCAATCCGTATGCTGACGTGCGAATGAAGATTACCTCTCCCGACGGAACTGTGACAGAGGTAAAGCCTGTGTTTGATTCTCAAAAGTACAGCTATACCTTCCCCACAGCCAAGACGGGAAAATACAAGATCGAAATGGTTTACGGATATGATGGGTATTCGTTTTCCTCGGAGTCGGTATTCAACCTTTCCTATTCGCCGGAATATGATGCGTTCGTCACCTTTGATCCGGCTGAACTGCACAATGCGATCCGCGACAGAGGAACGTTGAGCGAGGGAAGCGTGCTCGAAATCGTCAACGATCCCGATCGTCTGGATACCTATTCCGTGTACTTTACGGTTCCGCTGCTGATCGCGGCTGCGGCGCTGTATATCATTGACGTCATTGTCAGAAAGATTACCAAAAACGATATCAAGAGCCTGTTCCGGTTCAAAAAACGTGTGTGAAAGGAGAGTGCCGATATGAAAAAGTGGCTTTGTGCCGCACTTGCGGCCATCCTGCTGTCAGGGCTTGTTGCCTGCGGACAGTATCATGAAGCGATCGACTCTCCGGACAATACCGAAACCACCGAGCCGGAAACTATCCCGCCCGAGACTGAGACCGAGCAAGCAGAAGCACCTTATACGGTCACTCTGACCTATAACGGCAAGGTGTTCGGTGCAACAGAGGGCATTGTTGCCCAGTGGACGGACGGCTACAGCTATTATACCGCACCCGTGGAGAACGGCGTGGCGACTATCGATTATCCGGACGGAGACTATCGCGTCACGCTCTCTGCGTTGCCCGAGGGATATACCTATGATCCCAATGCCTACACCGCAACCGCAAGCAACAGAGCAGTAGAGATCGAGCTGCATAAGGTGGAGGTTCCGCGCGGTGCGGGATCGGATGAATACCACTGTATTGCACTTAGGAAGACAGGGTTTTATCGCGCGCAGTTTGCTCGCGCGGGACAACAGATCTTCTTTGAATTCATTCCCACCTCGTCGGGCACGTACGTGATCGAATCGCTGGTGGATACCGCAGCACAAAAGGTCAATCCCGTCCTGATGGTGTACGTCGGCTCGTCTCAGTTCAAGCTGTTTGACCGAGAGCAGGACGGCGGTGGAGCAGAAGACGGTTACACCAAGAATTTTCTTTACGAAATGCGCGTGGATGACGATGAGATCGGTGCGGTGTTCACCTTTGCCATTCGCCTGGATTCCAAGAGCGACGAATTCCCGCAGCACGTGGATTTCGCACTGCAGCTGGACTCCACCTATAACAGACAGGATACCGTGTCCGAGATGCAGGTGCCTGCCGATATGTATGCATTGATGTTTGAGGAGCTCAACACACTTTGCAAAATGCCCGCAGAACAGTTCTCGGATACGGTTGGGCTGAGCGTGCAGAGTGCAACCCCTGTGCTGGAGGCACTCAAAACGCTCAGATTTTCCACGGATGACGCGTATTTTGCGCAATCGATCGGCAATTTGTATGCGGTCATGCGCGAGGGTCGCTACAGCGCAGTGGCGGCGTATCTGAGAAGCCTTTACAATGCAAGCGGCACGTACGTAGGTGCTGAAAGCGTGCAAAACGGCAGAAACGTGTTTGACGGAGACAGATACGCGCTCAATCCCGAAACCGGCGTGTATCATGTGTACGATAAGACCGCATATGCATCAAGCAACGGATACGGCCCCATGCTTTACGCGGATATTACGGTTGCCTGCAGATTTTTGGATCTGCCGTTCCCGCAGATCGAATACGTGGGAAATAAGGCACTGACCGTTGCGTCGGGCACAAAGAACTATAAGCAGTTCATCGAGGGCTTTGACGCGCTGATCGTTGATCCTCCCAGCCTTGATCTCGGGCCGTATTATTGCGCATCTACCTGTCCTTGCTTTACACAGGGAAGGTGTGACGGCGCGTGTCTTGTCACCTGCCAATATTGCCATGCGGATTGCCGCCGCGTCAGTGTGCTGCAGCTGCACGGCCTCGGATATGCCGACGTAGTCAATTCGGACGGTAGATTCCCCGTCACCCCCGAGCTTCAGCAATTCTTGCAGGAATACAGCATTTCTCAGCTTTTGTTCCGTGACGGAAACGGCTGGGTTGAGGAAAATCCCAACGTCAAGGTGGACGCCATGGAGGATGACCAGTGGTTGTTTGCTTGTGGCTATTACGTAACCCCTTAAGGAGATTGTTATGAAAAAATTGAGTTTATTGATTTGCGCTTGCTTGCTTTTGGCACTGGCGCTGGTTGCTTGCAACGATACCCCCGAGCAGCCTCATACGCATACGTATGCGGATACCTGGTCAAGCGATGCAGACGGCCACTGGTATGCCGCTACCTGTGAGCATACCGACGAGAAGGCGAATGCCGCTTCACATACCGACGAGCAAAACGACGGCGTTTGTGACGTCTGCGGATACGGCAGCGATCACAAGCACGAGTTTGCAGGGGAATGGAGCAGTGATGCCGACAATCACTGGCATGCTGCCTCCTGCGGACACGACGTCAAGGATGCTCTTGATGCGCACAAGGATGAGGATAACGATGATCTCTGCGACACCTGCGGCCACAGCGGCGGCTGTGAGCACCCCGTGGCGGCAGATACATGGCTGAACGATGCAGAAGGGCACTGGCACGGCGCGACCTGCGGACACAGTGTGAAGCTTGATGCGTCTGCCCATGAGGATGCGGATAACGACGGTGCATGCGACACGTGTGCATGGAGTGATCCCGACCATACGCACACCTTCAAGACCGAGTATTCTTACGACGGGAAAAACCACTGGTTCGATGCAGATTGCGGACATACCGTCAAGGATGGCGTGCAGGCGCATACCGATACCAATAACGACGGTGCATGCGACACATGTGCATGGAACGACGGATGTGCGCACGAATATTCCACACTTTGGAGCGTGGACGGCACGCATCACTGGCATGCAGTTACCTGCACGCACAGCATTGCACCTGCCGACAAGGCAGAGCATACGGATGCGGATAACGACGGCGTGTGCGACGTGTGTGAATACCTGGATCACGAGCACACCTATGATCACGATAAGTGGGTGTTTGACGATCACGGGCACTGGCATGCTGCCGACTGCGGTTGCTCGCTCAAGGCGGACGAGAGTGCGCACGAGGATGCCAACAACGACGGTGCATGTGACACGTGCGCATGGAACGACGGTTGCATGCACCCCGTGGACGATGCCTGGACCTATAACGATACGCACCACTGGCACGGCGTGATCTGCACGCACAAGATTGAGCCTGCAGACAAGGTGCCGCACAACGACTATAACCTGGACGGATTCTGTGATGCCTGCGGCTATTTCGATTTTACACATCAGCATACTTACAGTGACGTGCTGACGGTAGGTGTCAATTCTCACTATTACGCTGCAACTTGCGAGCACAAGAATGCGCGCAAGGATGAGGAGCAGCACGTGGACGAAAACGGAGACGAGCTTTGCGACGTGTGCGGCGGTGTGGCTTCTCTGGAGATCCTGATCGATAAGGTCACCTCGGATGCGTCGGCTGCGCAGGTCTCGGGCGGTACGGTGACCAACACCAACACCTATTATTTCTCGGAGCAGCCCACGATCAACACCGAAAGCATTTTCTATGAGTTCGGAGAGGGGTATCTGCACACCGATGACGGTATTTATCAGCGTTGGTTTACGCTGCTGGATGACGGCACGGTATTCGGTGCACGTATGATCGACGGTGCATACGAGGCAGAGGACGCTTCGGGCGACAATATGCTGGGCTATTATTTCAACGGCCATTTCCTCTATTACAATATTGAGGCATACGGTGTTGAGGCTCTGCTCTACAATACTTACGTGTTTGCACAGGAAAACGGACAAGGCCTGGACGGCTACTACGATGCAGCCAAGAATACCTATTACGTTAGCTTTATGTATCACAATGGCTACGGCTCGCTTTACGACGTCTCGATCGACTTTGTCACGGGAGAGGGCAACGTGATCAAGAGCATGCATATCCATTCCACGGTCTATGCAAGCTTCACCGAGGCAGAGGACGGTAGCGTATACCCGACCGCCGGTGCATCCAAGGACTACGAATACGATATTGCGATCACGCAGCAGATCGGTGCGCGCGATGCAGTCAACGAGCACGGTCCCGAGGTATTCTTGTTTGAGTCATACGATTTCGCCGACGAAAACGGCACGCTTTACGGCGAAACCATCCTGCTCGCTCCCGGCGAGACGGTCAAGCTGTATTTTGCAAACGTAACTCCCGCAACGGCATCCGCTAAGATCGATTCGATGCAAGTGACCATTGACGGTAACAGCAGCCAGATCTATCAATATCTTGCATGGACAGGTGATTACATTTTCGTCAAGGGCATTGCCGCGGGCACGTATACGCTTTCGGTCACCTCGGCCAACCTCTCCAAGCAGGTCACCATCGTGGTTGGCACGCCCGAGCTGCTGAGCCTGACTCCCATGATCTACTATAAGGATTATGCAGGACTCTATTCCACTACGGTTGGAAACACCTATACCGTATATCAGGGCCAGACACTGTACTTTGCGGCAATGGCAAATCCGAGCGCGGCAAATGCGGGCTTTGCAGCAAGCGCAACGCAGGGTACGCTTGGAAGTACGACCATCCCCTACGGCTCGACCGAGATCAGCGTCAGCACCTTCAAGGCAGATGCAGTGGGCACTTATACGATCACGCTGACCTCGACCGAAAAGGACAGTGTGAGCACCACGCTGACCGTAGAGGTCGTGCCTGAGCCTACGGTAGGCGAGATCCTGAACGGCAGCTTTATGGCGGATATTTATGATTTCAACGCCCGCAGTTATTCAACCACCGATATTTTGGTGACCTTCACGCCCGCATCCCAAGGTGCTTTGAACGGTACTGTGACCGTGGTCAGAAACGGCAGCGAGACCGAGGTGCTGAACTACGCGTACGAGAACGGTGAGCTCGTGCTGACCCACGCGTCGGGTGACGTGCTGGGGTACACCCTGGCTCTGAACGATCAGTATTCTGTCACGCTGGGCTGGAAGTATAACGATACCGATTACGAGCAGGTCATGCTGGAATACAGCTATACCAACCGCGTGTATTCCGAGACCTGGGTTTCCGCAGACGAGATGCCGGAGGGCGATGTGTTCATGTACACCTTTGTGTTCGGTGATCAGGGATACGTATATGACGCAGTCAACTACACCTATCCCGATCTGCTCAGCAGCGTCAACGACGTAACCGGTGAGATCACCCTGACCTTCCTTGACAGCGTTGCGGGCACAGAGCTGGCAGAGATACAAAGCATGCGCTTTGATCCCGAGCAGAACGTCATTCTGCTGGTACTTGCGAATCGTACGATCACTCTGACGCCTTACGCAGGCTGGTGAACGATCAGGAAAGACGCAAAGTGAATATAAAAAAGAAAAACCGCTCGAATGAGCGGTTTTTCTGTCATTATGATTGCTTTATTTCGCTTCTGCGATGACGCGGTTGAGCTTGGAAATAAACTCGTCCACGTCATTGTTGCTTTGCATGGGCAGCTGCAGCGTACCCTCTTCCCATTTGAAGCAAAGCAGGGAATAATTGACCGTTTTGGTCTGCTTGCCAAAGGTCAGCTTGACGCTCTCGTTTGAGATCTCCGGTCTTTCCATGCTTGCATAGGGGATCTCGATGATCTCGGTCTCGGGCTCTTGCTCCGAAAGCAGAGAAATGCGGCGGCGCACGATGTAAAGCTCGGTATCCAAAGCGTAGATCAGCGCGGAGTCAAATTGCTCGCTGCGCACCGATCCGCTCTTGGCGTATTTGTGAAGCTTTGCGTCGTCGTATACGTAGCCCTGCAGCGGCAGCATGGGAATCAGCTTGAGCATGCGTTTTTCGAATTTGGGGTTTTCCACCAGATCCACCGCCATCCCTTCGGTCTGCTTGGCAATGCATGCGTCAATGTCCGCATCGGTCACGCGCTGCGAGGCACCCACCAGCAAAAGCACAATGCCCACGGGGGCGGCGATTGATGCAAGCACGTAGGAAACGTAGCCGTAGCCGAAGAAAAAGAGAATAATGCCGACGACCAAAAGGCCGATGCCCACGTAGAGCATGGTGTCGGTTTTGGTGAAATAGTTGTGATTTCGTTTGATTTGCTTCTGATCCATAAAAAATCCTTTCGTGTGTGGTTGCTTTCATTATATAAGGGAATGCGCACCGTGTCAATGACGCGTTGGTTGAGTTTGGCTCAACGTAGGCTATACCCTCTACGTATATACAGACACAAAAACCGGGGAAAAGGTTGGGTTTGGCGGAAAATTTTTTGTCGGGGCGGCATTTCATTAAGCGAATTCTTCGTTCTTTTCCTGTAAGCTCAGAATCGCCGCTTTATTCTTGCGATCTCTCTAGCATGGAAATCAAGCTTGACATAGAATACAGCTTTGCATTCCCCAAGGAGGCGGGCAAGGTATCACCGTCAATCAGCTTGTGAATATGGCTGTTTTCGCAAATCTCGACGTTCAGCGGTATGGGATTCAACAAGAAAACAGGAATATTGATTTTGTCGGGGGCAAAGCATTCCTCATATTTCACCTCTGGCATGAGATGTGCTCCTTGGGGAAGCTTGACAATTTCGGAATGATAGTACGTAAAAAACGGATCGCGTTCCATTCCCTTGGGACGGAAGATGGACATTCGGGCGAGCGGGGCAACACCGGGAGACATAAACATATACCCGAAATTCTTGTCATAGCTATAGATCCCATTGTCTTGGAGATGGAGCGTGCGGTGACGCTTTACCGTAGCCCACAAGGATAGAATATAGCGATGGTTGCCAAGCTCCACGATCAGCTCAGGAGATGTTGTACGGACGAACAAGGATTTGTACCCATTCTCTCGGCATATCAATGTGCCGTTATGCTTTTTCACAAAGGACTTCAGTCGTCGTAAAGCAGATGCCCGCTTGCTGATTGCGCGCGTCCATTTTATGGTAAGCATTACCAGTGTGAAAATAGCAGCGATGGCAATCAATTGTAAACCAAAGCCACTCCATGCTTGCACGTAATCATTTTCAGTGGTCAAATACAAATAGAACAATCCACCAATGACCGCCGCTCCTGCCAGCCAAGGAAGAAGTATAGGGAAATGGTGCGTGTTGTGCACCGAAGCCATCAAGGTTGAAAGCTTATCGGTGCTTCCCAATGACTCTTCCAGCTCGGCATACGCTTTTTCGGGAGGAACTCCCTGCCTCATAATGTCTTCTATGGCATCCTCCAGATGTGCGCGAAATTCGGCAGTTACCTTTTTTCTGCGACGTTCCGATTTGATCTCGCTGCAGACTCTGGCAGCCAAACGATCCAAGGCATCACAGAGGTCAAAATTACTGTTATTCCGCTCGGCCATATCATACTCCCTCTGTGCCAAGCACCAGCGTCACAGCGTCGCTGAAAGCTTGCCATTCTTGCATGCGGGTGGCCAGATGAATTTTTCCTTGTACCGTGATGCGGTAATAACGGCGTAAACGTCCGGTTTCGCTTTGTCCTTCATAAGAAGTCACGTGTCCTTCTTTTTCAAGCATGTGCAGTATGGGATACAGCGTACCTTCGTTGAGCTTGAATGCATCGTTGGAACGGGCAGCAATTTCACGAATAATGCGGTAACCGTACATATCCTCATCCGCAATGACGCGCAGCACCATGAGAGGCGTACTGCCTTTGAGCAATTCTTTACTGATTTTCATGTTCATATACCTCCTGCTTTGATACATAGATATCCGATGTATCTATTATACCTCGTAAATCTATGCTTGTCAAGGGGGTAACGAAAATTTTTAGTGATTGTGCCGACTGCATCATACAGACACAAAAACCGGGGAAAAGGTTGGGTTTGGCGGAAAATTTTTGAAAAGGGGGTTATTTACGATATCCGCAATTCTTGGCGACCTTGATCAGCCCGACATGTTCGCAGATTTCTACGCCAAGGGGAGAGTCGTCCTCATCTGCATTCGAGTTGCCAATGGAGGCATTGTCCTTCAAGCAATGATCTATAGCATATTTCCACATAAGATCGATTGCCTTTTGCTCGCTTGTCACTTCCAAGGTAAAGATTGCACCGATATCGAATTTGCGAAGCTCGCGGATTTGGTCGAGCGCGGGCATGGCAAGGCAGATCAGCTCGTCGTCTGCAAAAACGCCCATTGGTTGCATGCCGGCGTTTCCCGTGCCGTCAAAGCAGATTTGAATTGCTCTGACGTGACAATCCGCACAGCCGCCATTTTGTTTGAATGACTTGACCTGCGGCAGATCCTCTGCGGTCAGCAAGCGCGCCTGCATGCCCTCGTATTCGGGAACGCTGACCTTGTCCTTGGGGTAGATCATGTCGTACCCGTAACGGCAAGTCAAACCAAGTCGTGCGATCTCTGCGTCGAATTGCTCCCATTCCGAATCAACAGAGCGGCGCATCGAGAATCGCGGAGTTGGAAGCTTGGCAATAAGCTTCAGATAGGGCAGCGCGTCCTGCTCACTTTCACAGATCAGCATGACGGAGGGCTCGACTGAATTGTAATCGGACAGATAAATAAAATGCTCAAGCGCTTCGGGATCGCCAAGCGTCAGCACCTCGCATTCTGCGACAGTCATTTCCACAATATCCTCGGCATATTTGAGGGGATTGTGTGTAAAGCAGAAGTCAAGCGCAAGATCAATGTCCGAAGCCTTCAGCTCGGGAAAGCTGCGTCTGAAGTGGCTGATGGAAATTTTTCCGGAAAGATCGTGCCAGGAAATTGCCGTTCCCGCGTATTTTTCGCGGTATTCGCTGGGCGAGATGCTGTAGAAATTCTTGAATGCGCGTGTGAAGCTTTCGGGGCTTGCGTAGCCATAGTCCAGGGCGATTTCCAAAATGGTCTTTTGTGTTCTTCGAAGATCAAGCGCGCTTCTTGTCAGCTTGTAAATGCGGGAGTATTCCACGGGGCTGTATCCCGTATGCTGCCTGAAGATTGCATCGAAGTAGTTAAGCGAAAATCCTGCGTTGGTTGCAATGCTCTGCAGAGACAGATTGTCTTTGGGGTTCTTTTGAATAAAATCGATGGCTTTGTCGATTAAATTTTTGTTTTCCATAAAGTCATCTCCTTTCTGTGTCTACAGTTTAGCATACAAGCAGGGCGGCTGTCCTTGCAGAAATTACGGAGTTTTCCTGTTTGTGATATCATTATAGCACACGAATGCGCATTTGTCTTGACAGAAAACGCTGAATTGCTGATTTTTTCGAAGTGCGAAAAGATTATTGTCAAGGCTGCCCCGAAAAGATATGCAACGAAAAGCCGTCCCCACAGGGGAAGGAGGGATCCCGTAGCGTAGCGTTACGGGAGGAAGGGGACATGTATGGAAGTTGGGCAAGTACACATTTTATAGAAACTATTATTGTTTTCAAAATAATAGTGTTTTGTTTTCATTACAACGCCCCTTCCCCTCGCGACGCTACGCTGCGAGGCGCCCCTTCCCCTGTGGGGACGGCTTTTAACGCGTATCCGCATCATGCACTCAGTTGTTCACGGTGCACTCATACAAAACCACGGGGCAAAGATGGTCTTTGCCCCGTGATGTCAAAAAATATTTTATTCTTCTTCCACGAATACGTCGCGGATGGCTTCGAGATAGCCGTAGCCGTATTTGGTGTCGGGCTCCAGGTAACTGGTTTCGGTCCACTCGTTCCAGGAGTTGACGGTGATCAGCGGAGCGGGCAGGTTATGGGTGTCCACGTATTCCTTTGCCTTGATCAACGCCTTTTTGAACGCCTCGGGCGGGTTGTTTCTGCAGACGGCGGGCGTGTAGGAAATAAAGCGAGGGTTATTGTCCCAGCCGATCGAAACGTGCGGGTAGTAGGGAACGGTATAGTCCTTATCCATGCGCGCCCATTCGTTATATACGATAGGAAGAATTTCCTTTTCGTAGTCCTTGTCCATGTAGCAGAAGTGTACGAACTGGTAGTTGGTCACGCTGTCAAAGCCAAGGGCGGGAACGACTTCCTTGGTGGAGAGCGTGTGCGTGCCGTCCACGCCGCTCATGTTGGAGATGCGCTCGCCCCATGCGGTCAGCTGCAGCTCAAGACCGGGGTGACCCGCCTTGATGGTCTCCTCCTTGAACCAATCCAACGCCTCGCGGGTCGCCTCCACGCTGCCAAGTCCCTTGACCAGGTTATCCACGTCGTAGATCATGAACACGGGCTTGCCGTTGATCTTGTAATAGTTGGGTCTGGAGAAGTATTTGTCAATGATGCGGTGCGCCACGAT
The DNA here is from genome assembly GCA_017408625.1 of Clostridia bacterium. The sequence continues at coordinate 13,856 of JAFQUG010000114.1, forward strand.
CTCAAATTCGTGTCTGTCCACAGCACCCAGCCATACGGTGGGATCCTGTCCGCGCCAGAGCAGGTCGGAAAGGCGGGTATCCCAGGTATAACCCGCGTCATGGTTTGCCCACATGATGTAAAACTTCATCTTTTCGTTGTTGGAAGCGCCGAGGAAGCCCTCGTCCAGGCACTGCTCCAAGAAGGGGCGGCGGTCATACCAGTACCAGTCGTAGATAAAGACGTTAACGCCGTGCTTGGTCGCCTCTTCAATCTGCATTTCCATGACGCGGGGGTCAGCCTCGTCGCAGCAGCCCCACAGGGGCTTCCTGTCCCACTCGTAATCGGCGGGCTTTTGGGGCATGCGGGAAGGAACGGACATCACAGTCTGCCACTCACCAATGCCGTCCGGCCAGAACTGGCGCGAGCGCATTTCCTTGCCTGTGTAAGAGGGCCACACGTAGGCGGCGATGTCGTATTTTTGCATAAGGGTCTCCTTCTGCTGCTTGTGCAGCGTGTATGTGATATTTTAATTTTTGATTTAAGGCTTGATCTGCTCAAAGCAAAAATCGTCAAAGTGCAAGAGGTCGTCACCCTCACCGCGGAATACAAAGCACAGGTTGTGCGTGCCGTGCGTGTTGGAAAGTCTGCAGGAAACCTCTTGCAGCTCACCCTTGCGCGGCTCGACCTTGCAATAGCCCAGCAGTGCGCCGAAGGGGCTGCCCTCGCGGATCTCAATTTCGCAAGGCGTGTTCTCGCAGGTGCAGCGGATATACATTTTAGCGTTCTGACGCATGCCGTTTACGTTCTGATAATAGAGGTAAGAGCCGTCCTTGATGCCGCGCATTTCAAAGCCGTCGGCATTCTTTTTCTTGCAAACGCCGTCCGATGCGGCAAAGTACCATTCTCCCTTGATACAGGGCCAGGTCGCCTCGTACTGACCAACGCCTGCCGTTTTGATAAACTCGTCGGTATATATATTGCCGTCGTCATCAAAGTGCGCATACACCATTTTTGTGGTGCGGTAATGGCGGTTGACGTGCTCCTCCCCCCAGTTTTCGGGAATGCCGTAGGCAAAGTAGGTCTGGTTATGGAAGGTGACGAAATTGCCGTGATCGGTATATGCCTCGGTACAGAACGTGCCGCGGTAGGTATAGGGGCCGTACACGTTATCCGAGGTGGAATAGAAGGAACGGTGCGAGCTGAGATAATACTTGCCGTTCCACTTGTTGAGCGCGGGGGCGTCGTTGTCGTCCCAGGAGTTGATGATCTCAACGGGGCGAGGGGGCTCGGCAAGCGAGATCATATCGTCGTTCAGGCGTGCCATGTAGTATTGCTTGCCTTCACAGGTAAAGCCCCATACGAGGTAAGGGGTCTGTGCTTCGTCGTCATCAATAAAGACGGAGGGGTCATAGCTGGGGGTGTCTGCCATCCAATAGGTCAGCAGGGGCTTGCCCAGCGCGTCCTTATAAGGACCTGCGGGGTGATCGCTGACCGCCACGCCGACGCATTTTTGCTGATAGGAGAAATACAGATAGTATTTTCCGTTGCGGTATGCGGAATCGGTGGCGTAGCATTCGTCGCATTTGCCAAGAAAGGTATCCTCGGGATGGAAGGTGTATTCAAGCTTCCAGTTGAGCATATCGTCCGTGGAAAAGATCAGCCAATCGTCCATATAATAGCCCGTGTTTTCGGGACTGCGGTCGTGCGATGCATACATGTAGACCTTGCCCTCGTATACGCGCAGGTGCGGATCACAAATGCCTTGGTTGGGAATGATTCTCATGTGGGGTCTCCTTGTTTTGGGAAAGTGGTTTTACTCGTAATCTTCAATTCTCCACTCGTCGTGCCAGTCAAGGTAGGCCATCTCTCCGTCAAAGCGGAAGGGCAGCCAGACGTAGTCGGCCTCGCGGGTGTTGGCTTGCTCCAGCGTGGGGATCAGCGCGCCCGCAGCGGCACGCTCCTCGGGGCTTGCGTCGTAGCCGAATGCGTCCGCAAACGCCTTTTCATACATTTCGTAGGGCAGGTGCATGCGGTGCGGCAGCCAGCGGTCGGCGCAGGCAATGTAAAGATCCTTTTTGCCCGGCACCTTGAACACGCTGGATACCTGCGAATGGAACGAGGTGTTGCTCTCGTCGGTGGGGTGCGGGTTGCCAAGCACGGTATAAGGGCCGTGCCAGGAGTCGCCGATCGCCAGCTCGGAGGGATTGGGCAGGTAGCTTGTCGTGCCCGAGGTGATCAGATAGTGCTTGCCCTTGCGCAGAAAATGCGCGGTCGCCTCACGCACGTAGGGCGGATAGGGGCGGGGGAAGTGCGTGGAATAGTAGCCGGTGACGTCGCAATAGTCATCGGTCAGATCTGCACAGATGGTCTCGGAATGCACGCGCTCAAAATAGTAATATGCCTTGCCGTCGGGCGCGACCACCAGATCAAAATCGCCCGCGTTCATGTTCAGGGGGCGCAGCCCCTCGCGCACCATGGTGTAAGGACCGGTCAGCGCGTCGGCGGTCAGCACGGTCTCGTCCTGCGTGCCGTCGCGGTGCATGATTTTGAGCCAGCAGACAAATTTTTTAGTCTTTTGGTTGTAGATGATGTGCGGACGGTCCATCAGGGAGGAAGGGTGCAGGGAAGAGGTGGGATCGTTTTTGTTGGGCGGGATGATCAGGCCGAGATCCTCCCAGTTGTAAAGATCGGTCGAGCGGTAGCAGCGCACACCCCAGTGCCAGATATTCTTAGCGGGATCGGTGTGCTCCTTGTTTTCTCCGTACCAGTAATAACAGCCGTCCAGATACATCAGAGAGCCGCCGTGCGCCTGGATGCGCTTGCCCTCGGTGTCCAGCCATACCTGCCCGGGGCGAATGCTGTGATAGCGATTTCCTTGTGCCATGCAGATCCTCCTTCGTGCATTTTTTTCATTATAGCATAAAAGCATGCACAAGGCAAGGGCAAATTCAACAAAAAATTGCATGGAAATATAGGCGGATTTAGCATGCTTGGAAAATCGAAAATGATAAGATTTTGTTGACTTTGTGATATTTATGTGATACAATTAGTTATATTCTTATTTTGTGAGGGTATAAGGGCTGCGGCTTTTATATAAACAAATTTTTAGGAGGAACATAAAAAATGTTCAAGAAAATTTTGTCCCTGTGTCTGGCTGTTTTCATGGTAGCAGCTGCATGCGTAGCTATGACGTCCTGCGATATGGGCGGCGGCGCTGCAAAGATGACCGAGTCTCCTCTGCCTGAGGTTGAGCTCAAGAAGGACTTTGACGTTCCTGCTGATTTCAAGATCGGCTTCATCCTGTTGCACGACGAGGCGTCCACCTACGACCTGAACTTCATCAATGCAGTGAAGAAGGTACAGGCTGCTCTGGGTCTTTCCGACGACCAGATCCTGTACAAGAAGGGCATTCCCGAATCCAATGCTTGCTACGAGGCTGCATGCGACCTGGCTGACGCCGGCTGCGACATCATCTTCGCTGACAGCTTTGGTCACGAGTCTCACCTGCTCAAGGCAGCACAGGAATATCCTGAGATCCAGTTCTGCCATGCTACCGGTACCATGGCTCACACCGCAGGCCTTGACAACTTCCACAATGCATTCGCTTCCATTTACGAGGGCAGATACCTTGCAGGCGTTGCTGCAGGTCTGAAGCTCAATGAGATGATCGACAAGGGCGAGATCACCGCAGAGCAGGCTAAGATGGGCTATGTTGGCGCATTCACCTTCGCTGAGGTTATCTCCGGCTACACCTCCTTCTACCTGGGCGCAAAGTCCGTTTGCCCCTCTGTTACTATGGAAGTTCAGTTCACCGGCTCCTGGTACGATGAGATCAAGGAAAAGGACGCTGCAACCGCTCTGATCAACAACGGTTGCGTTCTGATCTCCCAGCACGCTGACTCCATGGGCGCTCCCTCCGTTTGTGAGGAAAAGA
>JAFQUG010000115.1 GCA_017408625.1 Clostridia bacterium
GGCAGCGCAGCCGCCGACGAGATCACTTTGGCAGCCATTGCCGCCATCGACGCCATTCCCGAAAAGGTAACCCTTGAGGACAAGGCTCTGGTGGAGGCTGCAAGAGCTGCTTACGACAAGATCTCCACCAAGGAGCAGCAGGCTCTGGTGCACAATCTCGAAAAGCTGACACAGGCCGAGCGCAGAATTGCCGACCTGCAGGCTATGGCAGGCGAGCAGGGCTCGGGCGAGGTACAGCCCGAAGCACCCAAGGGCGTTCCCGTAACGCTGGTGCTCTCGATCGCGCTGGCAATCGTTGGTGCAATCGCGCTGGCACTTGCCATTACCTGTGCACTCATGGTGCCTCGCGTTTACTCCCCCGAAAATATGGCAGCCGCCAAGACGGCCAAGGCAGCCAAGGCTGCGGCCAAAGCGGCAGAGGCCGAAAAGCCGGTCAAGCTCAACAAGCCTCACAAGCCCAGAGGCATGCACAGACGCAACAAAGACGGCAAGGTAGCCAAGCTGCTTGCAAGAGTACCGCTTGACAAGGTCTTTACCGGCATTGCCGTGATCGCCATCGGCGCTGCCGTGGTGCTCATGATCATCACACTCTTCTCCTCTACCGGCTCGCAGTGGAAGGATCCCTACAAGCAGCTGGACAAGGAGGATTATTCGGTCAGCATCCGCTTTGACGCAGGCGAGGGCGAATTTGCCAACCGAGACATTACCGTCATTGACATCTTCTCCCTGGAGGATTACGAGGTGGACGAGGACGGCAAGGTCCGCATCCCTCTGCTCGATCCGCAGGATAAGCAGCGCGGTGCACAGGCATATGCCGTCAACCGCAGCGGACACGTGCTGGCAGGCTGGTACACCGACCGTCAGCCTCGTACCGATGAGCAAGGCAGACCGCTGGACGCTTACGGCCAGCTGACCGAGATCTCGGGCAGAGAGCAGGGCTACATCTACTCCGGGCTTTGGGATTTCGATTCCAACCTTGTAGAGATCGACCCCGAGAGCGTTAAGTCCGGCTCTGACGCTGTGCTGACGCTGTACGCCGCATGGGTTCCTTACGTACAATTCAACCTTTACGACCTCAACACGCTCGATGCCGATCAGAATCCCACGCTCATCCAGACCTACGAGGGCTCTAAGCTCTCTGTTCCCACCTGGAAGAACGGAGCAGTCTCGCTGGGCGGCAGCTTCCCCAAGCTGGAGGGCACGCCCAACGCCATCTACGCGGATGCGGCAATGACGCAGCCCATCACCGAGCCCATCAAGATCGGCATCAATTACGAAAACGGTACGATTCAGACGCCCTTTGTCAACGTTTACGTAGACCTCTGGCAGGGCAGCTGGTTCAAGATCAGCTCGGTCAAGGAGTTCTATAAGAACGCAAGACCCGATGGCAATTACATCATCGAGGCAGACCTTGACTTCTCGGTCAAGGGTGCGCTCTGGCCCACCAACTTCTATAAGGGTCAGGGACAGTTTACAGGACAGATCATCGGTAACGGACACACCATGTCCAATATCACTGTGGTTCAGCCCGCCAACGCCCAGCAGGGAGGCCTGTTCGGCTTTATCGGTGCGGGCGCAAGCATTACCGACCTGCACTTTGAGAACGTGACCTACACTGCAGTCGGCTCAAGAATTCAGGGCTCGACCTTCGGCTTGCTTTGCGGCACGCTGTCCGATCAGGCTGTGATCGAAAACGTGACCATCAGCGGCAGACTTCTCATTGATCCTTCCCTGTATTTAGAGCAGGTTGACTGTGCAGCCTACGGTCTGATCGCCGGTTCGGGTAACACGGCCGGCATCAGCCTCGAAAAGATCAGCGTTGAGGCAACGGGTGACAACAAGAATCGCGTCATTCTGAGCTTCAACGAGCAAACGGGTGAGGTCACAGTCACCGCTCGCGATCAGAACTAATTGAAGGAGGATATGAAAATGAAACAAAAAATCCTTTCCTTACTTCTTTGCTTTTCCATGCTGCTTGGCTCTCTTTGCATGCTCAGCGCATGCGGGCAGCAAAACGCAAAGCCCAACGCATTGGTCGTCATGACCGATGCGCTGGACGGCGTTTTCAATCCCTTCTATTCCACCACAGCACCCGACGCCACCATCGTCTCCATGACTCAGATTGCCATGCTGACCACCGGCTATGAAAACGGCCAGGTCACGGTTGCCTGCGGTCCCGACGAGGCGGTTGCTGCGCTGGACTACGCCGTGGAATATGACGATTTTTCGGATACCACGACCTACACCTTTGTCATCAAAAACGACATTCTCTATTCGGACGGAGAGCCCCTGACCATTGAGGACGTGCTCTTTAACATGTACGTATATCTCGATCCCGTCTACACAGGCTCCTCGACCATGTACTCCACCGATATCGTGGGTCTGCAGGACTACAGAACGCAGACCAGAGGCTCGGGCTCGGACGACACAAGCGAGATCATTGCAGAGCTTGCAAATACCCGCGCCAAGAACCGCATCAACGAGCTGATCAACCTCTACAAGCAGGTGGGCAGAACCGATACGGCAGGCTCTTACAGTGCCGATTATGACACCATGGTGGCCGCCATCAAGGCTGCAGGCCTTTCCAGAGGCTACAAGGAGGCTATCTCCAACGATCACGCATCGGTCACCACAGATCATCTGCTTGCCGACTACGAAAAGACGCTGGCAGAATTCCGCAAGGAGCTGGAGACCGACTACACCTCCGCCTCCGCCGCATACACCGAGACGCCTTACAAGGAAACGGGCGAATTTGACGAGATCACCTCCTTTATGTTTGCAGAGGGCTTTGTGACCATCGAATTTAAAAAAGACCCCGTGACAAACAAGGATATCAAGACCAAGATCAAGAAGGTGACCCGCAACTACTCCTCCGACGTCGTGAATTCCAAGGAAGCGGCTATTGAGTACGTTTACAACCAGAAGATCGACCAGGAGCTGCACATCATTCTGCAATACTGGGCAACCGCCAACACACTGCTGACCGAGTACAGCGCGCAGGCAACCACAGTCATTCTGCGTGAGAACATGTCGGACGACGGCACGCTGCTTGTTCCCAACATCTCGGGCATCGTCTCTCTGGGTCACACCACGGACGTCTATGAAATCGAAGCAAACAACGGCACCTACACGGTAGCGCACGAGCACAACCCCGACGGCACACCCGTCAACCGTGACGAATATGACGTGCTGCAGATCACCATCAACGGCGTTGACCCCAAAGCGATCTGGAACTTTGCCTTCTCTGTCGCGCCCCAGCACTACTACGCAAAGGGCTATACCGTGGATATTCCCAACAACAAGTTTGGCGTGGACTACGGCTCATTCGACTTTATGGCCAACACCATCCGTGCAAGCGAGGTCACAAAGGTTCCCGTTGGCGCAGGTCCTTACAAGGCAACCAACAGAAACAACGAGGATAACCCGCAGGGCGCGGACTTCTACCTCAACAACATCGTTTACTTCAAGGCAAACGAGCACTTTATGATGGGCGCACCCAAGATCGAAAAGCTGCGTTACCAGGTGGTCAGTGCTGCCAATGCACTTGACGCACTGGAAAAGGGCGAGGTACACTTTGTCACCCCCCAGTACACGCAGGAAAACATCGAGCGCATCAACAATCTTGCCGCCAAGGGCATTGAGAGCACCTATACCGACCAGCTCGGATACGGCTACATTGGCATCAACGCAGGCAAGGTGACCGATATCAATCTGCGCAAGGCCATCATGTGTGCCATGGACATTGACCTTGCGTTGGAATACTACAGCACGGGTACGGCAAGCACCATCTACTGGCCCATGTCTACGGTCAGCTGGGCATATCCCACCGAAAACGGCTTACCCAGTGTGGACAACGGCCACGAATACCCCGCCATCAACTTTGACCGCGAGATGGCCAAGCAGACCATTATGGACTACATGGCCGCCGCCGGCGTTTCCGAGGGCGACAGTCAGCTCTCGATCACCTTTACCATCGCAGGTGCAGACCTGACCGACCACCCCGCATATAAGGTCTTTGAGAGTGCTCAGGCACTGCTCAACGAATGCGGCTGGGATATTGAGATCGTGCCCGATACGCAGGCTCTGACCAAGCTTTCCACCGGTTCGCTTTCGGTCTGGGCTGCCGCTTGGGGCACTACGGTCGACCCCGATATGTATCAGGTCTACCACAAAAATTCCACCGCAACCAGTACCCTTGCATGGGGCTACCGCGAAATTCTGGGCTCTCCCGCCGCTTACCCCGAGGAAAATGCCATTCTGGACATGCTCAGCGAGGTGATCGACATGGCGCGCGAGATCACAGACCAGGAGGAGCGTGCTGCACTTTATAAGGAAGCAATGGGCTACGTGCTGGATCTGGCAGTGGAGCTGCCCGTTTACCAGAGAAAGACCCTGTACGCTTATAACGCAAGAGTGATTGATTCAAGCACTCTTCCCGAAGAAATCAACCCCTACACCTCTCCCTTAGAGCATATCTGGGAGATCGAATTCGCACAGTAACAGAGGAGGAACCAAGCAATATGTTAAAATATATTATCAAACGGCTTTCGCTGTCGGTTCTGATCCTGTTCTTTGTCTCGCTGATCATCTTCACACTGATCCAGCTCATGCCCATGGACTATGTCACACAGCAGATCGCCGCCATTGAGACCAAGGGCGAGGCGGTCAGTGAGGAGACGGTTCAGGCTCTGATGAGCGAATACGGCTACGGCACAGACGGGACGCTCGGCGGCATCATTCGCGGATATTTCACCTGGCTTAAGGCTACGCTGCGCCTTGACTTTGGCACAAGCTTCAAGTTCCAGCAGCCCGTGGCAGACGTCATTGCCAAGAACATGTGGGTCTCGTTCGCGGTAGCTGCCATTGCAACCGTATTTGAGTTCATGATCGCCATTCCGCTCGGCATCACAGCCGCCACACACCAGTATTCCTTCCGCGACTATTTTGTCACCGTCCTTGTCATGATCGGTATTTCCCTGCCCTCCTTCTTCTTCGGGCAGATCCTCAAAAATATGCTGGCCATGCAGCTTGGATGGTTCCCGTCCTCGGGCCTTGGCTCGGCCTCCATGGACTACACCGGCCTTGCCCTGATCATGGACTACGTATCCTATCTCGTCATTCCGGTGCTGACCGTGGTGGTGCTGAGCATCGGCGGACGCATGAGAATGACCAGAACCAATATGCTGGAGGTGCTGAGCTCGGATTACATCCGTACCGCGCGCGCCAAGGGCCTGAGCGAAACCAAGGTCATCTACAAGCACGCGTTCCGCAATACGCTCATCCCCCTGGTCACCTCTTTAGCGGGGCTTTTGCCCTCGCTGTTCTCGGGTGCGATCATCACCGAGCAGGTGTTTGGTCTGCCCGGCATCGGCAACATGGCGTTTCAGGCAACGCAGGTGGCCGACATCCCCTTTATCATGGGCTATAACCTGTTTTTGGCTGTGCTGAGTATCGTGGGCGTGCTGCTTGCCGATATCATGTACGCCGTGGTTGACCCCAGAGTCAAGCTTGGTTAAGGGAGGCAAAGGTATGGACGAAAAAATTAAAGTACAAAACGCCCCCGAAAAGGACGAGCCGCTGGATAAAAACGTGCGACTCATGTCGCCCGGCCGTATGGTCGTGCGCCGCTTCTTCCGCTCCAAGCTCAGCGTGCTGGGTCTTGTGCTGATCGTGTTCCTGTTTGCCTTCTGCTGGCTTGGCCCTGTGTTCTATACACAGTGGGGTCAGACCGAGGTAGACTATTCGGGCAAGACCGAATACGTACAGACCCTGATCACCTACGTGGATGAAAACGGCGTGGAGCACTCCTACTACCAGCTTGAAGAAACGCACGAAACCACCAACTCGCTTGCCAAGCCCTCGTGGGAGCACCCTCTGGGCACCGACAAGACGGGCAAGGACGTGCTGGCAAGACTGATGTACGGCGGCAGAATTTCACTGACCATCAGCTTTTTGACCGTATTTGTCATTGCCGCCATCGGCGTGGTATTCGGCGGTATTGCCGGTTACTTCGGCGGCTTTGTGGACAACATCATCATGCGTGTGTGCGATATTCTGATGTGTCTGCCGGGTATTCCGATCATGCTGGTCGTGGGTACGGTGCTGGACGCATGGAGTAAAACTCCCGATTTTCCCTTACCCATCGAGCCGCAGCACCGCATCTATTATCTGATGGCCTTCTTAGCACTGATCTCGTGGCCGGGCACTGCCCGCCTGGTACGCGGTCAGATCCTTTCCTTGCGTGAGCAGGAATACATGGTGGCCGCAGAAGCCATGGGATACAGCACGGTACGCAAGATCTTCAAGCACTTAGTTCCCAACGTCATGCCCCAGCTGATCGTTTCCATGACGCTCAGCCTTGGCTCTATGATCCTTTACGAGGCCTCTCTGACCTACCTTGGTCTGGGTGCGCCCGAGCAGTTTGCCATGGGGAACCATGATCAACGCCGCAAACGACACCACCATTCTGCAGGATTACTTCAACATCTGGGGCCCTCCCGGCCTTTGCATCATCATGGCAGTGCTGGGATTCAACTTTGTGGGCGACGGTCTGCGCGATGCGCTTGACCCCAAGATGAAGAGATAAAGGGAGGGATATGCAATGAAAGAAAAGAAAAAAACCTCCTACCTGTCGGGACGCGAGATCCGCGAGATCGCCAAGCAGAACAAAAAGGTCATGATGCGCCTGGAGGCAAAAAAGCACCGCAGAGCAAAGGAAGAGGAATTCCTTTGCGAGATGAAGGACGAGAATAATATCCTTGAGATCGACGATCTGCACACCTATTTCTTTACCGATCAGGGCGTGGTCAAGGCGGTCAACGGTGTCTCCTTCGATATCCCCCGGAATAAGACCGTGGGCATCGTGGGAGAATCCGGCTGCGGAAAGAGCGTGACCTCCATGTCTGTTATGCGCCTTTTGCAAGGCCCGACCGGTCAGATCTACTCCGGCTCGATCCGCTTTGCAGCCGAGGACAAGACCTACGATATTGCAGAAATGCCCATCAGCGAGATCTACCGTATCCGCGGTAAGGAGATCGCCATGATCTTCCAGGAGCCCATGACCTCGCTCAACCCCATCTTCACCATCGGAGACCAGCTCGACGAGGTGACCTACATTCACAGACCCGAGGCAACGGCCGAACAAGCGCAGGCGCGCTCAATCGAAATGCTCAAGCTTGTGGGCATTGCCGCGCCGGAGCGCGTATATAACTCCTACCCCCACGAGCTTTCGGGCGGCATGCGCCAGCGCGTCATGATCTCCTTGGCTTTGGTATGCAATCCCCGCCTGATCATCGCAGACGAGCCCACCACCTCACTGGACGTGACCATTCAGGCGCAGATTCTGGACCTTTTGCGTGATCTGAAGGACAAGATCAACGGCTCGATCATGCTGATCACACACGACCTTGGGGTCATTGCCGAAATGGCTGACTACGTAGTGGTCATGTACGCAGGCAAGGTCATCGAAAAGGGTACTGTACAGGAGATCTTCAAAAATCCCCTGCACCCCTACACCGTCGGTCTGCAAAAATCCAAGCCCACCATGCAAAGCGACAGCGACGTGCTGTTCAATATTCCGGGCAACGTGCCCAACCCCGTTAACATGCCTTCGCATTGCTTCTTTAAGGAAAGATGCGACAGGTGCTGCGACAAATGCAGCGGTGACTACCCCGAAATGATTCAGGTCAGCCCCACGCACTTTGTCTCTTGCCATCTTTACGATAAGGAGGAAATGGTCAATGGCTGATATCACTTACCTTGGCGCGCTTGCGCGCTGGCTGGAAACGCCCGAGGCCGAAATCTCCTACGACGATGTCGCCGAGGCCGCCAAGAGAGCCGAGCAAAAGGCAGAGGCAATAGCCGCGGACGCGCAAAAAGCCCCCGATCCCGATGCCCTTCTTGAGATCCGCCATTTACGCAAGGCCTTCCCGATCCAGAAATCGCTGACCGGCAAGGTACAAAAGGAGCTGATCGCAGTAGACGACGTTTCCTTTGTGCTTCACCCCGGCGAGACGCTTGGTATCGTTGGTGAATCGGGCTGCGGCAAAACCACAATGGGCAGAACCATTCTCAAGCTGCACCCCTCCAGCGGCGGACAGATCTTGTTTGACGGCAAGGACATTACCAAATATTCCTCCGCGCAAATGAGACGGCTTCGCACCGAGATGCAGATCATTTTCCAAGACCCTTACTCCTCCCTGCCCCCCAGAAGCACGGTCGGAGATATTCTTTCCGAGCCCGTGCGTGTGCACAAGATCGTGCCCGATAAGGAGGTCAAGGCATACGTGCTGGATCTGATGGAAAAGTGCGGCCTGCGCGACTATTATTACGAACGCTATCCGCATGAATTCTCGGGCGGTCAGCGTCAACGTATCTGTATTGCACGCGCTTTGTCGGTCAAGCCCAAGCTGGTCATTTGCGACGAGCCCGTCTCTGCTCTGGACGTTTCGATCCAGGCGCAGATCATCAACCTCTTAAAAGAGCTGCAGCGATCTATGAACCTGACCTATCTGTTCATCTCGCACGACCTTTCGGTGGTCAAGTTCATCTCGGACAAGATTGGCGTTATGTACCTTGGCTCGATGGTGGAATTCGGTGCAAAAAAGGACATTTTCGACAATCCCCTGCACCCCTATACACAGGCACTGTTCTCGGCCATTCCCAATCCCGACCCCGATGCAAAAATGCAGCGCATGGTGCTGAACGGTGACATTCCTTCCCCCGCCAATCCCCCCAAGGGCTGCCGCTTCCATACACGCTGCCCCTACGCCAAGGAGATCTGCAAGCACGTCACGCCCGAATACCGCGAGGTGGAGAGCGGTCACTTTACCGCCTGCCACATGTACGCTGAGGACTGACGCATGGCAAACAAAGAAAAAAAACAAAAAAAAGAAAAGATCCGCTACGTGGACGACGGCTCGACAGTGGTTGATATGCAGCCGCTGGAGGACAGCCGTCGCCGCCCCGGTCAGAAGCCGCGAGAGAAAGGTGCCAAAGGCACAATTCGCGAGCAGCTGCGCACTTATTTTGCGGCAGTCAAGCTCATGTTTCTCCCCATGATGGTCACGCTGGGCATCATTTTCGTCGCCTTTCTGATCACCTGGATCTTCTTTACCGTTGCCAGATAAAAAGCAAAGGAGCTGAGTTGTCAAACTCAGCTCCTTATGTGTTTTATCGGGGAAGTTATTCGTCATGCTGCGAGGAGGTCTTTTCCTTCTCTTCTTGGCCCTCGCTCTTTTTATCCTCGTCCTTCTTGTTCATCTCCTCCATATACCCCGCGGTAATCACGCCCGAGGGCAGTGCGATAACGGCAATACCCAGCACCGACGAGATCATGGTCACGATCTTTCCGATCATCGTAACGGGATAAATATCTCCGTATCCAACCGTTGTCAGCGAGATGGTTGCCCAATAGATCGCATCCAGAAAGGAGTCGAAGGTATCGGGCTCTACGGTATAGACCGCCAGGGCAGAGATCAGAATGTATGCCACAGCCGTGGTAGCCACTGCAAGCAGGATCTTTCTTTGCTTTTTGAATACGTTAACGATCACCTCAAAGCTCTTTGTATAGCGCAAAAACTTGAAGGTGCGCAATACCTTCAGGGTTTTGAGCAATCGGAACAGTCTGAGCAATCTGAAGCCGTTGCTGAGCATGGTCAGGGACGGCAGAATCGAGAGCAGGTCAATCAGCGCAAACGGTGTGATCGGATAAAGCAAGAAGGACCAAACACCCTTCCCAAGCTTATAATCAGCCGTCATCCAACGCAACAAATAGTCCAGGATAAACAAGCTCACCGTAACGTACTCAAACCAATTGAAGATCGGATAACTCTCCTTGAATGCAAGCGGAACGATGCTGACTATGATGGCAAGCATCATGACAAAATCGTAGATCGTATCGATCTTGCCCCACTTCTCCACCGGATCTACCAGAGCATATAAACGCTTTCTCATACCTTTCATCAGATCTGCTCCACCTTGATCAGACTGGTCTTGCCCGACACGCCCGTGGTATCACCGCCCGTGATGACGATGCTGTCACCCTTTTCCATGGGCAGCAGCTTGGGCGCCATCTTGGTCGCGGTATAGAACAGCACGTCAGTCGAGGGATACTTCTCACACAGCGCGGGAGTCACGCCCCAGGAAAGCGCCAGCTTGCGGTAGGTGCTCTCATCCGTGGTCAGACCGATGATATCCACAGGGCAACGGAAGCGCGAGACCATGCGCGCGGTCATGCCCGACAGCGAGCAGGCCACGATGGCCTTTGCGCTGATGTCGATCGCCACCGCGCAGGTTGCGTGCGAAATCGCGTCCACCGTGTTCTTGATTTTGAACTCGGTGCCGTAGAAGATGTCGGTATAATCAATGTTATTCTCGGTGGTCTCCGCAATCTTGGACATGACCTGTACCGTCTGCACGGGGTACTTGCCCATAGCGGTCTCGCCCGAAAGCATAATGGCACTTGTGCCGTCGTAAACCGCATTCGCAACGTCCGAGATCTCGGCTCTGGTGGGTCTGGGATTATAAATCATGCTCTCAAGCATCTCGGTTGCGGTAATGACTCGCTTGCCAAGCATTCTGCACTTGGTGATCAAGGTTTTCTGCATGGCGGGCAGCTGCTCAAAGGGTACTTCCACGCCCATATCGCCGCGCGCGACCATAATGCCGTCGCAAACCTCGCAAATTTCCTCAATGTGGTCGTATCCCGACTGATTCTCGATCTTTGCGATCAGGTCCACCTTGCCCTCGCCGCCGATCTCTGCAAGGAAATTGTGCACGTCGATCAGATCCTGCTTGCAGGAAACGAAGGAGCAGGCAATGAAATCCACGCCGTTCTTGATACCGAACGCGATATCCGCCTTATCCTGATCCGACAGGTACTTCTGCTTCATGACCTTACCGGGGAAGCTCATGCTCTTGCGGTTGGAAAGCTCGCCGCCGCAGACCACGCGACAATGGATATTCTTGCCCTCGATTTCTTCGACATGGAAGATGAGCAGGCCGTTGTTGAGCAGGATGGTATCACCGGGCACAAGCTCGTGCACAAGCTCCGCATAGCTGACAGACACGATGCTGTCGTTCCCCTGTACCTCCTCGGTGGTAAAGGTGAATTTCTGTCCC
>JAFQUG010000012.1 GCA_017408625.1 Clostridia bacterium
CACCTCGCAGGTGTCGGGATCAATGATCTCGGGGATGAAGTGGTCCTCCCAGACGTGCATGCCGGCCTGGCATTCGCATTCGCAGGCCACACCCGGGCCGAGAATTTCGGAAAGACCGTAAATATCGTAAGCCTTCAGACCCAGCTTGTTCTGGATCTGCAGTCTCATGTCCTCGCTCCAGGGCTCTGCACCGAAAATGCCCGCCTTAAGCTTGAGCTGTCCCTTGAGTCCCAGACGCTCGATCTCCTCGCCCAGGTAGAGGGCGTAAGAGGGGGTGCAGCAGAGTGCGGTAGCACCAAAGTCCACCATGGTCTGGATCTGCAGGGAGGTGTTGCCCGAGGACATGGGGATGACGGTCGCGCCCAGCGCCTCAGTACCGCCGTGTGCACCGAGACCGCCCGTGAACAAGCCGTAGCCGTAGGAGACCTGTACGATATCGCGCTCGTCAAGACCGATCGCCTCCATCATTCTGGCAACGCAGTCGGACCACATGGCCAGGTCGTTTTTGGTATATCCAACCACGATTCGCTTGCCCGTTGTACCGGAAGACGCGTGCACACGCACGATCTCGGACATGGGGGTGGCGAAAAGGCCGAAGGGGTAGTAATCTCTAAGGTCACTCTTGTAGGAGAAGGGGAGCTTGGCAAGATCCTCGACGCCGTGTACGTCGTCGGGAGTCAGTCCTGCCTCATCCATTCTTTTGCGGAAGCATTCTACGTTTTCGTAGCAACGCTTGACTTGTGCGACAAGTCGCTCGCTTTGCATCGCGACGATCTGCTCGCGAGGCATACATTCAATTTCGGGGTGTCTGATAGCCATGAGAGTTCTCTTTTCTTTGTAGGATTTTTGGGTTTATGCTTTTTTTCTTTTGAGGTTGAGGATAATGCCCAGTGCCACCGAGAGTGCGGCCGCCATAGCCACCTGATATTCGGCGGGGAGCATAAAGGTCAGGGTGTGTGCGGGAATCCAGAAAAGCGGTACGGTGCGAAGCAGCGTAAAGGACGCAAACTTTTCCCAATCCACCTTGTGAATGACGTTTGCAAGGCTGATCTTGCGCTTGCCCGTGGCACGGATGTCAAGATAGGTGTCCGAGCACTTGTGCAGCGCCATGAAGGTCGGCCCGAAGGAGAGGTTCATGGTGGCACTGATCATGAATGCCTTGATAAAGCTGTTCAGCAGTTCGTGTTCGGGGTTGGGCAACAGGCCGCTTGCCATCAAAGTGCCCACGCCCGCACCGAAGATCTTCATCATGTAGGTGATCCAGACGCCGATAGCGCCCCAGATCAGAAATCTTGCCCACACGTAAGAGGGCAGAAGCCATTCCTTTTTGGCAAGGCGTACGGCCAGCAGCTCGCCCGCTGTTGCGAGAATGGCGAATTTCGCAAAGCCCATGAGGTAGGGGTGCGTACTCGAGAGCACTTTGAACACCTCGCGCGAGGCGGGAATGATCAGAATGGCGGCAAAGCCTGCAAGGGAGAGGACGATGTAGACAATGATCAGAATCTTTTTCCATGTGGTGGAGGATCTGTCTGCCATGTCACGCCTCCGCGGTGTAGTGATATCCTGCGTCAAAGGCGCGCAGGTTCGCTTCAAGGAACCTGGCGGGAACGCATGCGCGCACCGATTCGACCCAGGTTTCGTAAGGAATGTCGGTGTTCTTGGCCATCACGCCCATCAGCACCACGTTGACTGCCTTGGTATTGCCTGCGGCCTTGGCCATGGCAAGCGCGTCAAGCGCGGTCAGGTCAACCTTTGCGCCAAGCGTCTCGAGAATGCCTTCGGGATAGGTAGCCGCACCTGTGATGACCGGCATGGGATTGATCTTTTGCGTGTTGGCAATCATTTTGCCGCCCATTTTGAGATAGGGCAGTGCGCGCAGCGCTTCCAACTGCTCAAAGGCGAGAATGATGTCTGCCTCTCCCTTATCAATGACGGGGGAGTAGACCTTGTCACCGTACTTGACGTAGGTGACCACGCTGCCGCCGCGCTGCGACATGCCGTGCACCTCGGAGACCTTGACGTCATAGCCAAGCGAGAGAATGGCGTTGCCGAGAATGCGGCTGGCAAGCAAAGTGCCCTGGCCGCCCACGCCCACGATCATAATATTTACGCTTTTCATGGTCAGTCCTCCTTCTTTTCAATTGCGCCAAACGGGCAAACGCCTGTGCAAAGGCCGCAACCGTTACATTGCGTGGCGTCGATCTTGACCGAGCCGTCTGCCTGAACCGAGATGGCAGGGCAGCCAAGCTTCATGCAAAGCTTGCACTTGCGGCACTTGTCTGTAATTTCGCAAGTACCTACGTACTTAACGTGCTTGAGCAGTGCGCAGGGACGCTGTGCGATGATCACGGACGGTTCATCTGCAGCCAGTTCTTCGCGGACGACTGCCTCAAAGGTTTTAAGGTCAAAGGGATCGGCCACGCGCACGCGATCCACGCCGACTGCGTGGCAGAGTGCGACCAGGTCGACTGCGCGGGTATCTTCGCCGCGGATGGTCTTGCCCATGGCGGGATTCTGCTGGTGACCGGTCATGCCGGTGATTGAGTTGTCCAGCACGATGACCGTGTTCGCGCCCTTGTTGTAAACGATATCGATCAGTCCCGTAATGCCCGAATGGATGAAGGTGGAGTCTCCGATCACGCTGACCAGCTTTTTGTTGAACTCCTCACCGCGTACCTTGGCCATGCCGAAGGCCGCGCCAACCGATGCGCCCATGCAGATGGTGGTGTCCACCGATGCAAGGGGAGCGACCGCGCCCAGCGTGTAGCAGCCGATGTCGCCCGAGACGGTCAGCCCCAACTTTTTGAGAACGTAGAACGTTCCTCTGTGCGGACAGCCCGCGCACATGACGGGCGGACGGCCGGGGATAGCGGATTCAAGCGCGATATATGCGGGATTGGGCGTGCCAAGCACCGCGGTGCGGATCATGGCGGGGGTGTATTCGCCAAGCATGGTAAAGTGCTGCTTGCCCGAAACCTTGACGCCGATGTTGTTGCAGTGCTCTTCAATAAAGGGATCCAGCTCCTCGATCACCCAAAGGGTGTCCACCGAAGCGGCAAAATTCTTGATCTTCTGCTCGGGCAGGGGATAAGCCATGCCCAGCTTTAAGTAGTTGACAGAGCTGCCCAGTGCCTCGTGCGCGTACAGGTAGGTCGTGCCGGACACGATCACACCAATGCGTGCGCCGTTGTCCTCGACGACATTGAGCGGCGAGGTCTCGGCGTATTTTACCAGATCCAGGTGACGCTGCTCGACTACCACGTGCTTGCCAATCGCCATTGCGGGCATCATGACGTACTTGGGAATGCTCTTTTCGTAGGGCTTGACCGCGATTTCCTTGCGTTCGCTGATCTCTACGGGATTCTGCGAGTGAGAAATACGAGTGGAAAGGCGCAGAAGCACGGGGGTGTCAAATTGCTCGGAGAGGTCAAAGGCCAGCTTGGTGAATTCCAAGCACTCCGAGGAGTCCGAGGGCTCCAGCATGGGCAGCTTGGAGGCCTTTGCATAGTGGCGGGAATCCTGCTCGTTTTGCGAGGAATGCATGCCGGGGTCATCTGCCACGGCAATCACAAGACCCGCGTTGACACCTGTGTAGGACGCGGTAAAGAAGGGGTCGGCCATGACGTTAAGGCCAACGTGCTTGCAGCAGGTCATGGCGCGGCCGCCGCCGATCGCCGCACCGATGGCAACCTCGGCGGCCACCTTTTCGTTGGGGGCCCACTCAACGTTGATTTCGGGGTATTGCACAATATTTTCGGTAATCTCGGTGCTGGGAGTGCCGGGGTAAGAGGATACCACGCGCACGCCGGCCTCATATGCGCCGCGTGCAACGGCCGCATTTCCGAGCATAAGCTTTTTGGACATATGTAAATCGCTCCTTGTTTAGTGTTGGATCTGCTTTTCCACCAGGCTGCCGCCGCAGTACTGCTCACGCAGCTTGGGCTTTTCGATTTTGCCTGTGGGATTGCGGGGAATGGTTGCAAAAATGATCTTGCGAGGACGCTTGTAGCGGGGCAGGGTTGCGCAGAAATCCTCGATCTCCTGCTCGGTCGCGCTGCAGCCCTCCTTGAATTCTATGATGGCAGCCGCAATCTCGCCAAGACGCTCGTGCGGCAAGCCGATGACGGCCACGTCCTTGACGGCTGCGTGCGCACGGATGTGATTTTCGATCTGAACGGGGTAGAGGTTTTCGCCGCCCGTGATGATGACGTCCTTTTTGCGGTCGACCAGGTAAATAAATCCGTCGGGGTCCTCCATGGCCATGTCACCGGTCAGCAGCCAACCGTCGCGCAGCACCTCTGCGCTGGCCTCGGGATCGTTGTAATAGCAGTTCATAACGCCGGGGCCCTTGACGCAAAGCTCGCCAACCTCGCCGCGGGCAACTGTTCTTCCCGAGGGATCAATGATGCGGGTCTTCCAGCCAAAGCCTGCCTTGCCGATCGCACCCACCTTGTCCACGTTTTCCACGCCAAGGTGCACGCAGCCGGGACCGATGGATTCGCTCAGGCCGTAGTTGGTGTCGTATTGATGAGAGGGGAATACCTCCAGCCAACGCTTGATCAGCGAGGGCGGAACGGGCTGTGCACCGATGTGCATCAATCGCCAAGCCGAGAGATCGTAATCCTCCATTTTCAGCTCGCCGCGCTCCAGCGCGTCCAGAATATCCTGTGCCCACGGAACCAAGAGCCAAACGATCGAGCATTTTTCATCGGATGCGGCCTTGAGGATCCACTCGGGGTTGACGCCCTTGAGCAAAACTGCCTTGCCGCCTGCAAAAAAGCTGCCCATCCAGTGCATTTTTGCGCCGGTGTGATAAAGGGGCGGGATGCAAAGAAATACGTCGTCGTGCGTCTGAGCGTGATGGTTATGCTCGGTCAGCATGGCATGCGTCAGCGAGCGGTGCGCGTGCAGGATGGCTTTTGGGAAGCCGGTCGTGCCGGAGGAGAAGTAGATGGCTGCGTCGTCGTCCTCCGAGAGCGTAATGTTGGGCTGACGAGAGGTGCAGTATGCGATCATTTTGTCATAGCTGTCGGCAAATGCGGGGCAGTCCTCGCCTACGTAAAAGAGATGGCGAACGCGCGGAATGCGATCGCTGATGGCCTCCATACGGCCAATGAATTCGGGGCCGAAGATGACCATGGAGCTGTCGGATTTGTCCAGGCAGTATTTGATCTCGTCTGCGGTATAGCGGTAATTGAGCGGAACGGCAACCGCGCCTGCCTTGAGAATGCCGAAATAGATGGGCAGCCATTCGATCGAGTTCATCATCAGGATCGAGACCTTGTCGCCCTTGCGGCATCCGCGGGAGAGGAGGAGATTGGCAAAGCGGTTGGCGCGCTTCCAGAATTGCTCCCAGGTGATCTCGCGGCGGAAGGGCTGACCGGGCTGGGGCTGCATGAGCGCATAATCGCGCCAGGTAATGCGGCTTTCGGGCTCAAATTTGGGATTGATCTCCACGAGAGCCACCTCGTCCGCATACAGTCGCGCGTTGTTATCTAAAACGTCTGTAATGACCATAAGAATACTCCTTTTGGGGGTAATGAAAATAGATATTTCATTATATCATATATCGCGAAAAATGTCAATGATTTCAAGGGCTGAGCGAGAATAATTTCGATACAGATCGCCACCATACGGACAAGCCTCTCACGAAAGTTTTTGCGTCGCTTTTTTCAAAAAGCGACTGGGGTTCGGGGCAACGCCCCGCAAAACGGCGTTTTTGGTTCTTTTTGCGCCCGCGGTGCCAAAAAGAACGGAAACGGTTTGCTCACACAACATCCCAACAAAAAAGAACGGAAACGGTTTGCTCAATAAAAGAAACCAACAATCCAATTCTGTAGGGGAGGATATCATCCTCCCGCACGAAAACAGTTTACGATCAGTGTCTCCAAATGCCCACCTGTCTGATCGCGTGCGGGAGGATAATATCCTCCCCTACGGATTTCAACA
>JAFQUG010000116.1 GCA_017408625.1 Clostridia bacterium
GAGACAAGTGACGCGGTTGCGGTGGTAGGGGTTCCCATACGGACGCTCCTTCACCAAGAGCAGAACGTGAAAAAGCCACCACGTATGTGATGGCTAAGTTCATTTATCTCCGCTATTTATGCAGCCCCATGTGGAGGCTCTTTTTCCTACATTCTATGAATATACATTCTGCTCGGCGTCTCTTCCCCGTCGCCCATGGCGTGGCAGTAAAACTCCCAGCCGTAGCGTTCGTAAAAGGACTCGTGATCGGTCAGCAGATACAGCGTATCAATGCCAAGCGCGTGCATGTCGCGGCAAACAAAATCCAAAAGCGCACCCGCAATGCCCTGCCCGCGGCAGTCCGGCTCGGTATAGACCGCGCAAACGTTGGGGGTAAGATCGGGGCGGTCGTGGAAATCGTTCTCAATCACGCCAAGTCCTCCCACAATTCTCTCGCCGTCCATGGCTACGTACCAGGCGGGCACAGCATGCCCCGCAAGAGCCTCCTGCATGCTGTCCAGATAAGCCTCTTTTGGAATGCCCCACTTTTGGTGGAACCAAAGTGCCATCTGCTCCTTTGCTTCGGGTTTATCGATCAGTCTTATAATAGTATAGTTCATAAAGTCCCCTTTAACGCAGCGTCCGCAAATAATCCTTTTGCCCGGACGTGATGCGAAAGCTCTCTGTTGCTTTTTGTATGGTTTTGTTGTGTACCCAAGCGGGCAAACGATGCTGCTCTACATATGGCAGCGCACTCTCCCACTGCTTGGCCAGCGCGGTGGCAAAATACCACGCGATCATCATGTTCACGTAATATTCCCCGCTCTGCACGGCTGCGACACGCGCAAGATGCGCGACGTCAAAATCCTCGTCCAAGAAATACAGCATGAGCAGCTCGATGCCAAACCGCACGGTATAAGGGTGCTCGCTTTGCAAGCATCTATCAATATATAACAAAAGGCGTTTTTTATCCTTGGTTATGATCTGCGGGCGCAGCGAATCGCATACCGCCCAGTTGTCCACGTACGGCAAAAACGCATCCAGCGCATCATAGCACGCGTCAGCGTCACGCATTTGCCCGATCAGAAAGGAATGCAGGTGGTTTTCCTCCAGATATACGTGCGGCAGCTTTTGCATAAACTGCTCTGCCTGCGCACTACCTGCCAGCTCCTTGGCATACGCACGCAAAAGCGGCACGCGCACACCGATCACCCGCTCACGCGAGATCGTGGGCACCAGCTGGGCAGAAAAATCCCTGTAAGTGAGATCTTGCATGTCAAGCAAGCGGTCGTAAATCTCGGTCATTGCTCTGCCTCTTTCCCTAACTGCGCACAAAGCTCGGCATAAATGCGCTCGGCCTCGTCGCAGATCACGGCCTTCTCGCGCTGGTCGCAGGTGTGCAGCCTTGCCTTGCGCGGCAAGCCCCACACGTCAAAGACGCGCGGTCCGATCCATTCATCGGGTGCGGTGCTCTCAAACACACCGCGCAAGATGGACAGGCAGGCGCGGCGCGGCTTCATGAAAATGATCTTCATGGGGTACTTGATCAGCGCGTACAGCCATTTTGGGTAATGCGCGGTAATGCCCGTGACCGCAATGCCGGGGTGCGTGACGGCGATATCAAGCCCTGCCTGCGCAGCCGCTGCGGGAGAAGCAAACATCAGATAGCGCTTGGCGTTTCCGTACACAAGCGAGGCCTTTTGTCGCGTGCGGAAGTCCACGTCGTCGGGATCGGTCTTGGAGTAATTGTGCGCAATGCTGCCCACCAGCACCACTCTGCCGCCACGTGCGGCAAGCACGGGCGCAAGACGGCGCACAAGATAATAGGGTGCGGCAAAATTGATCTGGAACACGTTATCCAACCCCGACGAGGTGATAAATCGCGGCACGGCATACGCGCCCGCGTTGCAGATCAGCACGTCGATAGATTTATACCGCAAGATCTCAGCCGCTGCGTCCACAGACGCCATATCGGACAGATCCATAAGCACGTATCCCACCCTGCAATCGGGATATTTGCGCCTCAGTCGGGAAATGAGCGCATTGACCTTTTCCCCGTTGCGGTCAAGCAGCACAAGCTGCGCGCCAAGCGCGACAAGACTTTCGCAAAGCGCGTGACCAAGGCCGCCCGTCGAGCCGGAAACGGCAACCGTTTTGCCCGCAAGCGAGGTCGTATTCTTTTTGATCCAAGTCGCAACAGTCATGCACTCGCCCCCTTTCACTTCTTTCATTATATCACAAATCCCGATTTTTTCAATACTCGCGAAAAGAAAATTCCCAACAGCACGCAACGGCGACTTCAAAAATGATTTTGATTTTTCAAAAAAATCGGACTATTTTCAAAAAATAGCGTCTATATGGATGAAGGGACAGTTGATTGCCGGCCAAAGCGCAATTCTTGACAGATTTTTCCCGACATGATATAATGAAGAAAAGCGAACCGTGAGATGCGCACAAAACAGCAAAAAATCCCAAAGCGCGTTCGGGGATGCGTCTTGGCGGGGACGGAGCATTGTTACGCCGCGACACGCCCGAACACGACACAAAAACCGATCGAGCGGTGTAACAAGGGCCTGTCCCCCGTTACGCGCAACACGTAAAACCCTTATAATATAAGGGATAATCACGTAACAGAGAACCGTCCCCTGTTACAAAATTACTTATCACAAGGAGGATACAGATATGAAAAAACAACGATACTCTTACATTATGTTGTGTTTGTTACTGCTTTGTGTATTTTTAGCAATGCTTCTGTGCAGTTGCAATCAAAAGAACGAAGAAACCGTTACTATGTATCCCTGCTATTTTAATCAAAACGTAGAGGGAGTTGATGGTGCAACCATTCGTGCTACATTAGAACAAGCAGGATGGGTCTTGAATGAAACTAAACAGGATGACAAAGACGGTAGCACATATTATCTCTATACAGAAACCGATAAGATACCAACAAGAGGTGTTATTGCAATTACTGAATTCCCCGATGCCCAAAAAGCAGAACAAGAGTTCTTGAAAGAGTGGACCACGGTCAGCGTAATGGCAGGCGTATTTACCCTTGAAAGCGAATTCCACACAATGCGCCTTCGCATATCAAATTGTACAATCATGACTCTTGGGAATGCCCACGCGGATTTGTTGGAAATGCTTGATATCAAAGCCGTTGAAGGCTTGGAGATTCCCTTGGAAAACACCTATGAGATACGCAAGGATATCAAGAGTGTGGATATTGAGGCCGTAAAAGTTACCATGGAGGCAGATGGGTACCAGTTTTATGCTACCGACTATGTTTTGGACGATGAGACTGACGAGTTTTCAAACACGTATATCATTATATCCCCTGAGCAGGATCGTATCTATGCTTATACACTTGGAGATGCGCCCAAATGGGGCGTTCCCGGTGCGTATAGGTTTTACCAAGCGGTGGAACGCCATATGAATTCAGCAGATCTTTATGTTGGTATTCATTTTGTTGGATTTAAGGATGGTAGTTGTATACTGTGCTACGGTGACTCGTTCGAAGAGATCCACGACTATTTTGTTCA
>JAFQUG010000117.1 GCA_017408625.1 Clostridia bacterium
ACTGCGATAAAGTACTGCCAAACGGTTTCTGCAAGACCAGCGTTGTCGAATTCCTCGCGCAGGATCGCGTCAGCCTCGCGCAGCGCGTGCAGTCTGTCGCGGGTGATGGCACCCAGGCAGCGTACGCCGAGTCCGGGGCCGGGGAAGGGCTGACGGTAGACCATCTTGTGAGGCAGGCCGAGTGCTTCGCCGACTACTCTGACCTCATCCTTGAACAGCAGCTTGATGGGCTCAACCAACTCAAACTGCAGATCCTCGGGCAGACCGCCCACGTTGTGGTGCGACTTGACTGCCTTTTTGCCCTCGGCAGCCTTAATGCTTTCGAGAATGTCGGGATAAATGGTGCCCTGAGCCAGGAAGGAAATGCCTTCGAGCTTGGAGGCCTCTTCGGCAAATACGTTAATGAATTCCGCACCGATGATCTTTCTCTTTCTTTCGGGCTCAGCCACGCCTGCCAAAAGATCCAGGAAACGGTCGGTGGCGTCCACGTAAACAAGGTTAGCATCCAGCGCCTTGCCGAACACCTCAATGACCTGTTCACTCTCGCCCTTGCGCATCAGACCGTGATTGACGTGCACGCAGACCAGCTGCTTGCCGATGGCCTTGATCAGCAGCGCGGCAACCACAGAGCTGTCAACACCGCCGGAGAGTGCCAGCAGTACCTTTTTGTCACCCACCTGTGCGCGGATTTGCGCAACCTGCTCGTCAATAAACGCATTGGCAAGCTCGGGGGTGGTAATGCGAACCATAGATTCGGGACGAATATTACTCATAAAAGCCTCCTTGACTTTGAAACAAATATACAAAAAAATTTTATCAAAAACGCGGCCAAAAATCAAGGGGTTAGGAAATATTTTTTGCGCGTATTACACACTTTTTTCAAACAGCACGCCTCCGTCAAGGCTGTAGGCCGTGAAGGTGCGGTCCTCGTAGATCATGTAAGACGGCGGATTGCCTCCCTTTGGAATGGTCACCGAGCCGGGATTGAAGTAGAAAAGCCCGTTTTGCTCGTGATGCTCCACGACGTGCGTGTGCCCGTACAGCACCACCGTGCCGGGTGTAAGCTCCGGCAGATCGTGGTGGCCGTGGTGCAGATAGAAGCAAAGGTCGCCGTCAAAGAGGGTGCGGGAGTCGGTCAGCACGTCAAAGTCCAGCACCATGCCGTCCACCTCGGCGTCGCAGTTGCCGCGCACGCAGAGGATCTTGTCACAAATGGCGTTCAGCATGGGAATGACTGCTTTGGGCGCATAGCCGTCGGGCAGATCGTTGCGCGGACCGTGATAGAGCACGTCGCCAAGCAAAATCAGTCTGTCTGCGCCGCTTTGGGCAAAGATATCGCACAGCTTGGCGCAAGCGTCCGCACCGCCGTGCAGATCGGATGCGATGAGTAGTTTCATGTTTTTTCTCCGTTTCGTTGGATGATTGGTATGCACAACGTGAACGTAGGGGAAGGTATTACCTTCCCGCACGCGATGTGCAAGGATGGCGTACGGATGATGTGTTCTAAAACCGTTTGCGTGCGGGAAGATAATATCTTCCCCTACGAGCAAACCGTACGGGATGGTGGAACCCCCGCCGGGTGTTATTCCTTCACCAGCACCTTGGTGATCTCGCAGATATAGACGCGGTGGAAGTCGTCGATGGGGTAGTTTTTGAGCAGTGCGGGATCGAGGAAGTTGGCCTTCTTGAGGTCGTCCACGTAAAGCTTTTTGCAGATCAGCACCATACGCGCCTCTTCGAGATAGGGCGTGTTGCCGTCAAAAACGGGTGTCAGGCCGGTTTCGGCGTATTTATCGGTATCCCTACCGCTTTTTCTGCCGCAAAGCTTGAGTGCGTCGCGCCACTGCTCGTCAAAAAAGGTCAGGGAGAGCGTGTCCGCACTCTCGCAGAATTCATACGTATAGCGTTGCGGGCGCACAAAGCAGACGGCAATGGGCTTGTTCCAAAGAATGCCCAGGCAGCCCCAGGACGCAGTCATGGAGTTGGGGCGGCCATCCTTGGCTGCCGTGATCAGCATCCAGTCCTTGTCAATGGCCTTGAAAACGTTATCTTGGATCTCATAGGGGGAAATTTGGCGAAACATCACGTTACCTCCGGAATCAGGATTTTTTATAAAAAGGGGATGAGGGATCGGGCGCGCTGATGCTGACCTCTCCTGCATACAATATATGCATCTTGCCGTCGTCTGCCTTAACCTTCAGCGCGCCCTCGTCGGTGACATCCAGTGCGGTGGCAGGGAAGGTGCCGTCCGCCGTGATGCAGCTCACGCGCATGCCGCGCAGCATAAAGCGCGCGCGGTAGCCGTCCAGCCAAAGCGCGTTGTCGCCGCTTTGCAGGTAAGGGAGCAGGTGCTCGCAGATGCGCAATGCCAGGACTTCGGGGTCGATCTTTGCTTGCAGACTCCCCGCAATGCCGTCAAGGTTGTCCGGAAAGTCCTCGGTGGTCAGATTGATCCCGATGCCAACGGCAATGGCAGTGCCGTGCGGCGTGCCAAAGGATTCGCACAGAATGCCGCAGACCTTGCGGCCGCCAAGGTAGAGATCGTTGACCCATTTGATCTGCGACGAAATGCCGCATAATTGCTCGATGGCCTTGGCACTTGCAAGGGCTGCTGCGCATGTAAGCCCAGTCAGCTCGGCTACGGGACGTTCGGGGTAGCAAAGCAGCGTAGCGTAAAGCCCCGTGTCGGCAGGGGAAAAGAAGGAGCGGCCAAGACGTCCGCGTCCCGCGCTTTGCTCGCGCGCGATGATCAGCGCAGGCTGCTTAGTTGCGCCTTGTGAGAGGCGTCGCGCCTCGGCGTTGGTCGAATCGGTCACGTCGAGCCTTATGATGCGTAAATTTGTCACAGGCCTCCTCCTTTCACTTTTTTTGATATCATAAGTATAGCACATTCCGATGATTTCGTCAAGAAAATTTCGGCAAGGTTGCCGCGGCTCGCGGGGCAAAAAGGCGGCTTTGCCATGCCTTTCGCTGTGTTGAATGCGTGAGCAATTTTTGAACTTTGCAAGACCGCTCTTGACTTTTTGTGCGTCAAGGTGTATGATATTGGGGTAGCCAACTTGGTTCGACTCCCGTTCGGCTAACGATTTATGAAAGAGAGAGTATACATGAAAAAGTATATGAATATCGCGCTGCTTTGCGGTGTGATGGCGGCATGCATGCTGCTTTGCTCCTGCGGTCAGTTTGGAGGCGGACGTGAGCAGATCGATAACATGCTGGATAAGATCTACGGTACAAATGCCCCCGAAACCACTGCTCCCGAGCAGACCACGGCCGGTGCGGAGAAGGAGCCTATCGTTCGCTACGACTTTTTTGCAAACGATATGGCACAGTTTGTCACGCTGGACAAGGGCCTGTATGCGTCCTTGACAGCTAACGTGGGCAGCGATTATATCCTCTCCGACGAGGTATTCGATGCGCAGCTCAAGGCGATGCTGTATCAGTATGCAACGCCTACCAACGGCACCGAAAAGGTGACTGATCAGCCCATCCGTCTGGGCGACAAAGCGTATATTTACTATCGTGGCGAGGTGGACGGCAAGGAATTCGAGGGCGGCTCGAACATGAGCGACTCCGCACCTTACGGTCTTGGTATCGGATCAGGCAACTTCATTCCCGGCTTTGAAGAAGGGCTGATCGGTGTCGTGCCCGCAGAAACGAGCAAGGACAACCCCTACCCCGTGCACGTGACCTTCCCCGAGAATTATAAAGAGGATCTTGCAGGCAAGGATGCCATTTTCTACGTAGTGGTGGAGTACGTGGTACAGTATGAGATTCCCGAGCTGACCGATGAGTTTGTGGAAAAAACGCTCGAGTATAAGCCCGAGACCGATCTGCCCGATGAAGAGGGTGCACTGGTCAAGGATTATCTTGACAACCTGCGCAAGGGTATGGAGGAAAACTTGGCAGAGTCCGCCAAGTCCGCCGCTTACAGTATGGTTATGCAGGGGATTTTGGACAAGCTGACCTTTACGGGCTATCCCGAGGGCGAGGTGGAGTACCATTACGATTACTATATCGAAGAATTTGAGTACTATTATTCCTACTACAGCTACATGTACGGTTATGAGTCGATGGACGAGTTTGCCGTGGACTACATGGGTCTTGAAAAGGGTGCTGACTGGAAGGCTGAGCTGACCAAGGAATGCCAGGGCATGGTGCAGCAGAGCATTCTGGTCCATGCCATTGCCGAGAACGAGGGCCTTGAGGAGATTTCCGACGAGGAATTCAAGGCTGAGCTTGATTATCTGGTAGACTACTACGAGGGCAAGTACACCGCCGAGTATATCCGTGAGAACATGGGTGACGCTGCCATCAAGGACAGCGCACTGTTTTCCAAGGTGCAGGAATTTATCTTAGAGAGAACGACCGTTACCTACGATTAATAGAAAAAGGCAGCCCCATGGGGAGATACTCCAAGCGGAGTATCTCCCCGGTTCTATTCGCCCCCCGGCGAGTGATATTGCCTTTGGCAGTGTTATTCGCCTTTGGCGAGTGGTATTTGCTTCGCAAGTTTTCAGGGCGAATAGAATATCACTGAAGCCGCAAGGCTTGAATATCACTATCGCAGCAGCGATAATATCACTCCGACGCAGTCGGAATATCACTCATATAGCAAAAAGAGAGAGCTTTGCGAAATGTCTTTTCGCATGACTCTCTCTTTTACCGCTAATGCCGCCCCATCGGACTGTCTTTTTTATTTGGAAATCTCGCGGAATCTTTGAATTCTGTGGAAGGTGGAATAATTGGTGTCGTGATAGCTGCGTGCGCCGCCCATGGCGGTTCTGCACAGGAATATGATGTCCTCGCCCTCTATCTCAAAATCTGCGTATTGAAAGCCGAAAAGGGCGCTGTCGCGATCGCGGTAGTCGATCAGGTCGGAAACGACCTCCCAAGCATTCAGATCGCGCGAGCGCATCAGCGAGAGCAAATTTCTCGCGCTCGGCAGCTCCTGCGAGTAAATCCGCGTGGCAACCGTGTAGTAATATCCCGTCCGCTCGTCGCGCTTGATCATGAATTTGGAATAGTTGGCAGAGAAGGGCATCAGGCGTGAAAAGCGCAGGGGCGCGTCGGGGTTGGCTGTATCTACCTCGTAAACAAGGGCGGTGTGGAATTTGCCAAAGCGCATGACGTCAAGCAGCTTGCCATCGGGGGAGACGACGGGCGTTCCTTCAATGGTCATGGTGTTTTTGGGTAAATTTTGCAGCTCGGGCGCAAAGTGATCAAATGGCACGGGCTCTGAAAAATGCCAGCTTTCGGGGCGCAGCAGATCGTCGTTTTCGTCACAGGACATGACCATCGCCGC
The DNA here is from genome assembly GCA_017408625.1 of Clostridia bacterium. The sequence continues at coordinate 5,306 of JAFQUG010000117.1, forward strand.
ATGTCCGTATGCTTGGTTGTGCCAAGTGCCCCATTCCAGCGTACCGTAAAGTCTACCGTTATGATATATGAGATTTTGCGGATTTTTGTGCACGCCCGAGCTGCCGTTTTTGCCGTTTGATCCACGCAACAGGCACACGGGAGCAGAGAAGGTCTTGCCGCCGTCGGCGGATTTACCGATCAGCAGATCGCCGTACTCGGTGGAAACAGCCAGCATGTAAAGCTCGCCCTTGTGGATAAAGAGCTTTCCCCAGAAGCAGGGCATCAGCTCGCTTAAGTAGTGCCAGCTTTGCCCGTCGTCGTCCGAACGGAAGATCATCGTCAGATTTTGCGGATGCTCGCCCGCGAACAGATCCATGGATGCAAGCAAAAAGCCATCGGGATGGCGAACGAGTGAGGGTGAGCAAAGATATCTCCCCGAAAAAGCGTACGCCTGGTCGTCCGGGTGCAGGTAATTGACCACGGTTCCCACCGTTTCTGCGCATCGTGCCAGGCGCACGCGGCTTTTCTTTTGCCCCGATGCGACGAAAAATTCGTAGTCGGTATCGGTGCACAAGCCGTCAAGCTCGCAAAAGTCAGCGCAAGTCTCGCCCCAAAGGGTAAAGTCGGAGTCATGGCGTTTTCTGTAGTATACGGAATAGGTTGCGCCCTCTCCCAGCCACTCAAAGCGAATACTGTTGTTGCCCGGCGCCACGCGGCAGATATAAATATCCCCCACATCTGTCAAAAACGGACGGTAAGGGTGATAGCTCCAGGTGTTCAGTCCTTGCATTTTGTGACCTCCTTTCGATTATTTTCTGCATTCATTTTATTACTTTTGCACGCTTTTGTCAAGATAAAAGGCAATATCAAACCGTTACGGAATGATATTGCCTTTTTTGG
>JAFQUG010000118.1 GCA_017408625.1 Clostridia bacterium
ATCGCTCATGATGCAAATGCAGGGGCACTTCCCGTCCATTCATCTGCCCTCTCTTGCACTTTTTTCAAAAACATGGTAAAATGTTGTAACCAGGGAAAGAATTTTTTCGACATATATAATAGAGCACCACATATTCCGATCGAAAGGAGTGATATCATGCAGGACCGTGACATCATAGACCTCTACTTCGCACGCGATGAGCGAGCCATTACAGAGACTTCACAAAAATACGGCGCATATTGCATGGGCATTGCGCAAAGAATTCTGCATAACCTGCAGGATGCCGAGGAATGTCTCAACGACACCTGGTTGCGCACTTGGAACGCCATTCCCCCCGCCCGTCCGGGTTATCTGCAGCAATTCGTGGGCAGCATCACACGGCACGTCAGTCTTGACAAATACCGCAGTAACAACCGACGAGACTCGCTTACCGTGGCTCTTGAGGAAATCGGTGAGATCGCCGCTTCGGACACCGACCCTGCCACGCAAGCAGAGGAGCGGGAAATCGTTGTCGCCATTGATCGCTTTCTCTGGTCTCTGCCCAAGCGCGAGTGCAGCGTATTCATTCGCCGCTATTACCATTTTGACGAGATCAAAGCCATTGCCAAGCGATTTGGCTTGGGGGTATCAAACGTCAAGATCATTTTGTCCCGTACACGCACAAAGCTGCGTGAGTATCTCGAAAAGGAGGGCTACGCACTATGACAGAACGCAAGCTCACCGAGCTTTTGGGCTCGATTGATCCCGCTTTGATCGCAGAAGCCGAAGCCCCTGTCCCCGCAACAAGCAAGCCAAGATTTCGACGCACTGTGATCGCGATCGTGGCAGCCCTGCTGGTGCTTTCCACTCTGCTTTCGGTGGCAGCCATTGCATTCTTCCCCAAGACCTATGATTTAGACTACGAAATTCCCAAGCACGAAAACGCAAACCGCATAGCACAAATCTACTATACAGAGGACGGCAAGATCAAGCGGCAAAGCGTACTGCTGCCGCTCACCGAGCAAAACGTGTTCCTTACCTGGCAGCACCTCAATGGGCTTGACGCAGAGCATGCGTTAATCAACGTCGCATCTGCCGAAGAGAGCTCCGCCGACCGACAAATCGTCATGACGCTCTCGGCCGCTCTGCGTGATCATCCCGATCTCCAAAGCCTGCTTGACTCCTTGCAAAAGACCTTTGCGCAATATTACGACATTTCCGAGGAGCAGATCTTATTTGCTTTCCCGGATGCCGTCGTACTGGAATTTTCGCACGACCTGCCCACGCTGCCCACAAGAGTGTATGCGGGCTCGGCGCTTCCCTTATCCGTAACCCTGACCAACGTATCGGATCACGAAATCGAATGTGCCGTCATGCAATGGAGCACGGCGCTGCGGCTTGATTCCACGGTCTATAACGAAGAGATGATATACCCCACCTTGTCCCAAGACAGCAAGGATATCACCAAGGTCAATCTTGCCCCGGGGCAAAGCAAGAGCCTGTATTATACCTTTGATCTATCCAAGGCGACGCCCGGCACTTACGACCTGGAGCTTTCCTTTGGGGAATACTCCCACACCTATGCGAATGCGGTGCAGATCCTTGCATCGAACAGCACCTCTGTTTCGGCTGACAGCTTTGCGCAGTTTTTGCACACCTACGGCTTTGATACGGCAGATGCCTCTGCATTCAAAGCGGCCGTGGAGCAGCTGACCTACGAGGGCAAGGGCATGTTTAAGATCATGAGCTTTGTTCCCGGCGAATATCCCGCGGGCTTTGACGGCAAAGATTATGCTTCCGACCTGTTCACTTACTTCCACTTCCGAGATGCTTCGCAAGAGCATGTAACCAAATATCGCTCCTTTTATGCCGCATCGGCAATGCCCGATGGCATGATTCTCCCCTGCGGTATCACCGCCAAGCACTCCTTGCAAGACGCGCTCCTGCAGATCGGATTTGACAAAAATACTGCCGAGGATCTGCTTGCCGGGAAAGGCACGGTGCTGCTGTTTGCTGACGGCACGCACAGCCTCTATTTAGACTATCAGCAGGATACCGGGTGCTTTGCCATTCAGTACAAGCAAGGCACAGCGATCACCTCCGTGAGCAACGCGGAATACTGCCTTTCCCTTTACTACTCCCCCGACTATGCATATGAGTATTTCACCGTGCAAAGCAGCATGGAGCAATCCACCCTGGAGCCTGCACGCTACGTCAGATACGGGGGCTACAAGGTCAACTGGACCTTTACGCCCGAGCAAACCGCATGGCTGCAGGAGGTGCTGAACAGTGCGGAATGGCTCGATGGACTGCCGCTCTATACCGACTACCGCTTTGAGCCCTATATCAAAATCGGAAATACCAACGTATATTACACCGAGGGCTATTTCGTTGCAAACAACCGTTACTTCGAGGCCACAAGCGAGCAGAATGCCGAGATGGGCAGGATCAAACAAGACTTCCCGTTCTTTTTAAACGGCCCGATCCAATATTGGGAGCAGCTCGCCCCCGGCGTCGAGGCCGAGCCCTTTGTCAGACAGTTTGACAGTGATGACGTCGGTCACATGCTCATCATTCTCAATCGCAGCGTCTGGACACAGAGCTCTGCTTTGACCACACCCGCATACGGCCTGCGCGTTGGCTCGAAGGAGTGCGGCTATGATCCCGCAAGCGGCATCCTTACCGTGGCCAATTCCTTTACGGTGCTTGGCGGCGAGGATAAGCAATTTGTGGATGCCATCCTCACCAAAAGCATCTATCAGCCGCAATTTGCAAGCATTCGGCTTGGCGGCGAGGACGCGGGATATGCCATCCCGCCGAGCGTGGCGACGCATTTGCTCTCGGTTCTGAACACCGATGACTGGTATGACGGTCAGATCACCAAAACCCCCGAGCTGGTATTGGAATGCGACAGCACGACCGTGTCTTACGCAAACGGCACGTTCTTTACCGACAGCCGCTATCTCTATGCCGACTCCTACACCGAGGATTGTACGGACGCACTGCACGTGGCAATGCTCAATATCCGTCAAAGCATCAGCGACTCAGTCGTTTACTACAAAGGCGAATACAACGGCCATAACGGCAAGGTCGATCAGCTCTACAAGGATACCGTTCTTCCGGGCGGCGGCGGTGAGCGACTTGGCGACTGTGCAAACGTGGTCATGGGTGACATATCCCTGACGGATGCGACCATGTTTGCCATCGAAGACGGACAAAACAAGGCACTGATCACCGATGCGGACAGCACCACGTGCTTTGCACGCTTAACCTATATCGCCCCCGATTTCCGTGGCGGCACCTGCCGCATGATCTTAGCCGACAACAGCACGCCTTGCTCTTCCTTGACCGATGAGCATCAGGCCGTGCTGCGACAG
>JAFQUG010000119.1 GCA_017408625.1 Clostridia bacterium
ACTATCCGCTCGGCGTTTATCGCGACCGCGATGCCGAGAGCAAGGAGGATACAAAGGCATGAAAACTTTACAGATGTTGATTGCAGGCTTTGGAGGCCAGGGTGTTTTGTTCCTTGGCAAGATCGTAGCGTATCAGGGTCTGATCGCAGATAAGCAGGTCAGCTGGCTGCCCTCCTACGGTCCCGAAATGCGCGGCGGTACGGCAAACTGCTCCATTATCATCAGCGACACCCCCGTCGGCTCTCCCATCGTGGCCAATCCCGACTGCCTGGTCGCCATGAACCTTCCCTCCCTTGATAAATACGAGAACGCAGTTGTTCCCGGCGGCAAGATCTTTTTGGACAGCACGCTGATCACGCGCAAGATCGAACGAAACGACGTGGACGCATTCTACGTGCCCGCAACGCAGATCGCCAACGACATGGGCATTCCCACGCTGGCAAATATGATCATTCTCGGCAAGGTGCTCCGTGAGTGCCCCGAGATCGGTATGGACTACCTCGAGGCCGCTATGGGCAAGGTGGTCAGTGCCAAGAGAGCCAACCTGATCGAGCAGAATCTGAACGCCATCAAGCTGGGCTACGATTACAACGCATAAGGAGTTTTTATCATGTTGGATATTAAGATCATTGAAAACGACAAGACCTGGGAGCTGCCCGAGGAGAGCAAGCTGGGCTTTGGCCGCTATTTTACCAATCACATGTTTATCATGGACTACAATAAGCAAGAAGGCTGGCACGATGCAAGAATCGTTCCCTTCGGCAACATTTCCTTGCATCCCGCATCCACCGTGCTGCATTACGGCGCGGAAATCTTTGAGGGACTGAAGGCTTACCGCCGCCTGTCCGACGGTAAGGTGCAGATGTTCAGACCTCTTGAAAACATTCGCCGCATGAACGTTTCCGCAGAAAGACTCTGCCTGCCCGCCATTCCCGAGGAGGATGCGCTGCAGTGCTACACCGAGTTTGTCCGCCACGAGCAGGCATGGGTCCCCCATACCGAGGGCACCTCGCTCTATATCCGTCCCTTCCTGTTCGGTAACGACCCCTATCTTGGCGTACACGGTGTCAATGAGGCAGTCTTTATGATCATCGCCTCTCCCAGCGGCTCTTACTATAAGGAGGGTATCAACCCCGTCAAGATCATGATCGAATCCGAGGACGTGCGCGCCGTCAAGGGCGGTACGGGACATATCAAGTGCGGCGGCAACTATGCAGCCAGCACAAGAGCGGGCGACAAGGCCGAAAAGCAGGGATATTCTCAGGTACTCTGGCTGGACGGCGTGGAGCGCAAGTACATCGAAGAGGTGGGCGCGATGAACGTCATGTTCAAGATCAACGGTGAGATCGTCACCCCCGCACTCTCCGGCTCTATTCTGCCCGGTATTACCAGAAAATCCTGCCTGGAGGTACTGCGCGATGCGGGCTATGCCGTATCCGAGCGACGCCTCTCGGTTGACGAGCTGATCGCAGCTGCCGAGAACGGCACGCTGGAGGAGGCTTGGGGTACGGGTACTGCCGCAGTCGTCTCTCCCATTGGTGAGCTTTGCTATGGCGGCGTTCGCTATCCCGTCAGCGGCGGCAAGATCGGCGCTGTGACCCAGTCCCTGTACGACACCATGACCGGTATTCAGTGGGGCAAAATTGCTGACAGCAAGGGCTGGACTTACGAAATCTGATAACTTGGAGAAACCATCATGCGCACTCTCATCATCAACGATATTACTCTTTGCACCAAGGCAGCAGCAGACGCGCTCTCCTTCCGCGAAAAGGTCCAGGCGGCAAGATTGCTTGGCAAAATGCACGTTTCGCAGATCACGCTGCCCCGGATGAAAAGCCATAAGGCAGACGCGCTGCTTGCCCGCACCGTTGCTTCGGTTCTGACCGACTCGGTGCTGTGCGCCCACATCGCACCGGACGGCTCGGATGCGGAAGAGGTCTTTGCCTCGATCAGCTCTGCCAAGAACAAAAAGCTCGCCATGGCTCTGCCCATGTCGCAAGCACAGCTGGAGTTTTTCTATCACCTCAAGCCTGCAGGCGCGCTTGACACGGTCAAGAACGGCATCGCAGCCGCACGCGCGCTTTGCCCCGACGTGGAATTTGTGGCTGAGGATGCCTTGCGCAGTGATTACTCGATTCTGACCTCTTGCGTAGCAGCTGCCATTGAGGCGGGTGCTACTACCGTGACGCTGTGCGATCCCGAGGGATATGCACTGCCCGGCGAGATGATCGCATTTATCAACAAGCTCAAGGCCGACGTTCCCGCACTGGAAAACGTGACGCTCGGACTGCATTGCTCGGACACCTGCGCACTCGCACTTGCTACCGTACTGGAATCCTTGCAGACAGGCATTTCGCAGATCTCGGTTTGCAGCCACGGAGCTGAAGCCCCCAACACTGCCGCCATGCTGGCCATTCTCTCTCAGAGAAGCGAGCAGATGGGCGTGACTACCTCGGTGCTCTACACCGAGGCCAAGAGCTGCGCCAAGGGCACGGCTGCACTGTTTGACAAAAAGGCAGGCAACAAATCCATGCCCACTGTGCAGAGCGAGGGCGAGGGTATCAAGCTGGACGCGCAGACAGATAAGTACACCGTGCTTGCCGAGGTTGCAAAGCTCGGTTATTCCCTCTCCGCAGAGGATTCCAATCGCGTGTATGAGGAATGCAAGAGAATCGCGAAAAGCAAGGTCATCGGCACGCGCGAGCTGGACACCATTGTAGCAGCAGTTGCCATGCAGGTGCCCTCTACCTATAAGCTGGTCTCCTACGTCACCAATAGCGGCAATACCTTCCAGTCCTCCGCGCACATCACGGTGGACAAGGGCGGTAAGACACTGCAGGCCATCTCGCTTGGCGATGGCCCGATCGACGCAGCCTTCAGGGCATTGGAGCAGATCGTGGGACACCACTACGAGCTGGACGACTTCCAGATCCACGCCGTGACCGAAGGCCGCGAGGCAGTGGGCTCGGCGCTGGTCAAGCTGCGCTCGGGCGACGCTTTGCACGCAGGCCAGGGTGTTTCCACCGATATCATCGGTGCATCCATCCTTGCTTACCTTGATGCGCTCAACAAGATCGTTTACGAGGAGGGCCGCGCGTGAAGCTTTCGTTTTCCAACCGTAAATGGACGTCCTGCTCCTACGCCGATCTGCTCGCGCTGTGCGATGCGACGGGCATGCAGGGTCTGGAGCTTTACGACGTAGCCGACACGCTCGGCGCACCCAGTCAGCCCTTTGACGTTGCCAATGCGCGCTTTACTACGCACACGCTGATCGACAACCATATCACCCCCGTTTGCTTTGATACCTCCGCAGATCTTTCCGATCCCGACGGAGACTGCGCGAGCGTTCTGCGCTCCTATATCGATCTGGCGGCCGTGTTCCGCGTACCCTATGTGCGCGTGCACACCCGTACAGACGAGACTGACTGCTTCCAAACAGTCTGCAAAAATCTCGAGCCTCTGCTCCCCTATGCAGAGCAGGCAGGCGTGACGCTGCTCTTGGAGACCGCGGGCTGCTTTGCGCATACCGACAAGCTGCGCGAGATCCTCAACCTCTTTGCAAGCGACAGCCTGGGCGCACTCTGGGATATGTACAACACCTGTATTCTGGCAAAGGAATCACCCGAGACCACCATTACCAATCTGGGCGCGTACGTCAAGCACGTGCACGTCCGTGACGCCAAGGATGGCGAATACTGCTTTATGGGCGAGGGCGACCTTCCCATGGAGGATCTGGTTCGCGCGCTCTCCTCGGTCAATTACGACGGATTTGTCTCGCTTGAGTGGGATCCCGACTGGATTCCCGACCTTGCCGATCCCGAGATCATTCTGACCCAGTTCTCCACCTACATGGAGCGTTTTGCCAACACCGCGCGCGCACAGGATCACCTGTACGACAATAAGGCACACACCGGCAAGTACGTCTGGAAAAAGGACACCCTGATCGACATGACCTTCTCGCAGGTGCTGGATCGTATGGTAGAGCTGTTCCCCGACCAGTACGCCTTCAAGTACACGACGCTCAACTATACCCGCACCTACGCACAGTTCCGCCGTGACGTGGACAAGTGCGCGCGTGCACTGCTTTCCCTGGGCGTTCGTCCCGGTGCAAAGGTTGCAGTCTGGGCGACCAACATTCCCGAATGGTACATCGCCTTCTGGGCGGTCACCAAGATCGGAGGCGTGCTTGTTACCGTAAACACCGCGTATAAGATCCACGAGGCGGAGTACCTGCTGCGCCAGTCGGATACGCACACGCTGATCATGATCGACGGATACAGAGACTCCAACTACCGCCAGATCATCCGCGAGCTTTGCCCCGAGCTGGCAGAAACCCCCGCAGGCAAACCCCTGCACTGCAAGCGTTTGCCCTTCCTTCGCCGCGTGATCACCTGCGGCTTTGAGGAGCCGGGCGCGCTGACATGGGAAGAGGCTCTGACCTATTCCAAGAATACTCCGCGCGAGGAGCTGACCCGCATAGCGGCCACGGTTTCTCCGCACGACGTATGCAACATGCAATACACCTCCGGCACGACCGGATTTCCCAAGGGCGTTATGCTGACGCACTACAACATCGTCAACAACGGCAAATGCATTGGCGACCGCATGGATCTTTCCACCGCGGACCGCATGATGATCCAGGTGCCCATGTTCCATTGCTTTGGCATGGTGCTCTCCATGACTGCCTCCATGACGCACGGCGTTTCGATCTACCCCCTGCCCTATTTCTCTCCGCGTCCTGCGCTGGCTTGCATCCATCAGGAGCGCATTACCGCATTCCACGGCGTGCCCACCATGTTTATCGCACTCTTGGAGCACCCCGATTTTGCCAAGACCGATTTCTCGCACATGCGTACCGGTATCATGGCAGGCAGCCCCTGCCCCATCTCTGTCATGCGTGACGTGGTGGATAAGATGCACATGAGCGAGATCACCATCGTGTACGGTCAGACCGAGGCCTCTCCCGGCTGTACCATGTCCTCGACCGACGACCCGCTGGAGGTCCGCGTGGGCACGGTTGGCCGTGCGCTTCCCGAGATCGAATGCAAGGTGGTTGATCCCGAGACCGGAGAAGAGATGCCCGTCGGACAGAACGGCGAGTTCGTTGCCCGCGGCTATAACATTATGAAGGGCTATTACAAAATGCCCCGCGCGACCGCTGCCGCAATCGATAAGGACGGCTGGCTGCATACGGGTGACCTTGCAGCCATGACCGAGGACGGAAACTTCCGTATCACGGGCCGACTCAAGGACATGATCATCCGCGGCGGTGAGAACATTTACCCTAAGGAGATCGAGGAATTCATCTATACCCATCCCAAGGTTAAGGACGTACAGGTCATCGGCGTGCCCGACGAGCAGTACGGCGAGGAAATCATGGCTTGCATCATCCTCAAGGAGGGCGAGAGTATGACCGAAAAGGAAATGAAGGGATATATCCTGGATCACATGGCACGCCATAAGGTACCCAAGTATATCGACTTCGTGGACTCCTTCCCCATGAACGCGGCGGGTAAGATCCTCAAGTACAAAATGCGCGAGGACGCTGTCAAAAAGCTTGGATTGCAAAAAGCAGACAGCATTGTGACCGCATAAAGAAAAGAACCGAAGTCACAGGGCTGAGTCAAGAATGATTCAGCCTTTTGCTTTGCCAAAAAATATCACTTGCCCGTCACAAACATGAAGGTTTTCTTAAATCAGCCAAAATTTGCTTGACGCGGGCGTGGGTGTGTGCTATAATAAGGCGCGGAATGGAGGGAGACATCATGGACAAAACAAAGAAAAACGCAATCATCATCCTGATCCTGACGCTTGCGCTGTGTGTTTGCATGGGACTTGTGGACGCTGTCCTCTCCCCGCCTTACGCCGTCAAAAGTGCCATCAAGCTGGTGCTGTTCGGTGCCATTCCCATCATTTATCTCGTATGCACCAAATCGTTTGCGCCGCGTCAGCTGTTCTCGCTGCAAAAAAAGCATCTTGCGCTGATCCTTGGACTGGCCGTGGGCATCTTTTCCGTGATCATGGCGGCATTCTTTGCCCTGCGCGGCTTGATTGACTTTTCCTCGATCACCGATTCGGTAACGGCCGACGCGGGCGTGACACGCGAAAATTTTGTATTCGTTGCGCTGTATATCGCGCTGGTCAATTCCCTTTTGGAGGAATTCTTCTTCCGCGGCTTTTGCTTTTTCGGCATGCTGCCGCTGGGCATCCCCTTTGCATATATTGCAAGTGCCCTTCTGTTCTCGGCCTATCACATCGCATTCATGGATGGCTGGCTCTCCCCCGTCATCTTTGCGCTCGCCCTTCTGGGCATGGCCATAGGCGGCTGTATTTTCGCCTTTCTCAATCACAAGACCAAGAGTCTGTTGCCCTCCTGGCTTGTGCATATGGCAGCAAACCTGGCAACCAACCTCATCGGTATCATCATGTTCTACAGTATCTGACAAAGGAGGTGGACGCTCATGACCGATTCCCCCAAATACGTTTACGTCATTTTCTCTTCCACGCAATATATGATCGCCAAGTGTATCCGTGCCATGACCAACCACCGCTACAATCACGTATCCATCTCGCTGGACGGAAATCTGCAAACGCTCTATTCGTTTGCCCGCCGCTACGACGACACCCCTTTTTGCGGCGGCTTTGTGGTGGAAACGCCCGAGCGTTATCTGCGTCGCAATACGGCGGCTACCGTACAGATCTGCGCCATTCCGGTCACAGACGAGGTATACGACACTATCCGCGCGCACCTGGACGGCTACGTTTCCAAGGAGCAGGAGTACGTATATAATTACATAGGCGCGCTTTCTTTTTTGTTCCGTCGCCACGTCGCGCTGGAAAAATGCCACACCTGCGTGGATTTTGCCACCGAGCTGATCGCCATGACCGACGCGGGCATTTCCGCCGACCGCTTTTATTCGATCCGAGGACTGGCGCGCAATCTGAACAAATACAAGATTTACGAGGGACATTTCTACGCCCCTCTAACGCTCTCGGATATGCCTTCCTCTTATTTTACCAAGCATTCGAAAAAATTCAAGTTCAAGCAGACCGCGGCAAACGTGTCCCTTCTCATGAACCGCTATTGGGAAAGCCTTAAATGGAAGCCGAGGCTGAAATAAAAAGCACTTGCTCATGGGGATGACAAATTAGCGGAAAAATTGACACGGGAGCTGTATCAAAAGCAGTTTCCGTGTTGGTTTTTCTCATGTAAAAATCAACAAGCGTAGGGGGCGACGTCCTCGACGCCCCGGGCAGGCACAAACAATCTTTTGTAGGGACCGGCCTCCCGGACGGTCCGTTTGAGAAGTTAGTTTGTAGCCACCCGGGGCGTCGAGGACGTCGCCCCCTACGGTGTTTATTGTAATTATCAGGTTATGTTTCTAATTCCGCAGCCCCATGCTCCCGTTTTCTTTTATTCGTGAATCTTATCATAAATCGCGTCGGACAAAGCCACGAAATCGTCGATAGCCAGTCGTTCACCGCGGATATCCGCGCTGTGGCCGCAGGACACGATGATCTCGGTCAGCGTTTGCTTGTCAAGCTCGCCAAAGCCCGCTGCAAGCGCGTTGGGCAGGGTCTTTCTGCGCTGCTCAAAGGCCGCCTTGATGGTGCGGAACAAAAGTGCCTCGTCCTTGGGATGATACGGCTTTTGCTTGTAGAGTCTGGTGCGGATGACGGTGGAATCCACCTTGGGCGCGGGCATAAAGCAGCCTGCTTTGACGCGGAACAGCTTTTCGGTTGTGCCATAATATGCAAGCACAGCAGTAATCGCACCGTAATCCTTGCTTCCTGCCTTGGCGCAAAGGCGGTCTGCCACCTCGGCCTGGATCATGACCGTGATATCCGAGAAGGGAAGTCCGGATTCCAGCAGCTTCATCATAATGGGGGTGGTGATATAGTAGGGCAGATTTGCGCAGACAGATACAGTACCTTCGGCAAACGCCTTGCCCAACAGCTCGTTCAGATCCGCTTGCATGACGTCCTGATTATAGACGGTCACGTTGTCAAAATCCGCCAGCGTGTACTTCAGCACAGGGATCATGCCGTTGTCGATCTCCAGGCAAATGACCTTTTTATATCTTGCCGCCAGCTCGCGCGTCAGCGTACCGAGTCCGGGGCCGATTTCCAAGATGGTCGCGTCGCGGTCGTCGCAGCAGTTGTCCGCGATGTCCTCAACCACGAATTTTTCGGTCAGAAAATTCTGCCCGAATTCCTTTTTGAAATGCAGACCGTACATGCCCATGATCTGCTTGATCGTCCTTGTATCACAAAGATTCATGTGTTTTCCTCCGATGGAACGACAATATATAAAAAGTATATCATAAAAATGCGGGGTTGTCAATGAAATCGTGGGGAGAAGTGTGTTTTACATACGATTCGCGCACGTAGGGTTGATTCAGGAATCGGCCGTGAATGGTGGGTGGAGGGATTCAGAACCCATATTTGCGCGCGATATACGTTCAATTCGCGCACGTAGGGTTGATTCAAGAATCGACCGCAGGATTCCAAATGATGGGTGGAGGGATTCAGAACTCATATTTGCGCCAAAGGTCGAGAAAATTGTTTGGGTAACC
>JAFQUG010000120.1 GCA_017408625.1 Clostridia bacterium
GTAATGCTCTGCCACGGCCATGTCGTCATGCGACTCTGCGCAATACACCTCGCTGCCCGAGGGGGAGATCCAGTCGTGCCACAGGCAAGTGCCGCCGTACGCACACTTGACAATGAAGATCTGCTCGCCGGGATAACGCTTGGTCAGCACCTCGGCCATCCCCACCTCGGGGCCGAACGTATCCTTGGTCAGCTCGGTGCACCCCAGACCGGTCGTGACAAATCCGTCGCTTTTTTTATCGTGCGAATAATAATTGATCTGCACGTCGGGATACCCCGCGCGGTACTCTTCCACCTTCTCGGGCGAAAAATGCACGGGCAGGTATTGGCAATGCCCCACGCCAACCGCGTTGGATTGGCCGGTCAGCAGTATGATCTTTGCTTTTTTCATGTCGTGATCCTCGGTATCCGAAATTACTTGGACGCGTAAACTTCCTTGATGGTATCAATGACCGCTTCAAGCTCTTCGGGCTTGATCATCTCGGGGAAATTGCCCTCCTTGACACAGTCGATAAAGTAACGCAGCTCGTTGTAGTAGCCGTCCGACTGAGGCACGTAGCAGCCCTCTTCGATCGCGCTGCCAGAATTCATGTCCTCAACGGTCCAGTCCTCCTTGTAAATCTTGAGACCCATGCCGTTGAATTCCAGCACGGCGTGCTCAAACTGCATGCGGAAGGTTGCCGCAAACTGTACGGGTGCGTGGAACCACGCCGCCTCGCAGGCAATGCTTGCGCCGCCCATATTGTAAACCGCGTGCATGTAGTCCATGCCGTGGAATACGTGCTCTACCTCGGGCTTACCAAGGGTGTAGATCAGGAAATCCAGGTCGTGAATGTGCAGGTCGAAAGGCACCATACCGCTGCGCTCGGGATCCTGCATCCAGTTATCCCAGCTTGCTACGGGAATGCCGCCGATTCTTGTCATGGTACCGCTGACCAGCTTGCCGTATCTGCCGGTGTCAATGCAGTCCTTGAGATATACGTACTCGGGCCACCAACGCAGCACCTGTGCGACCATAAAGCACTTGCCGTTCTTCTTGGCTGCTTCGTATGCGCGGGCTACCTGATCGCGATGCAGCGAGATCGGCTTTTCGGATACGACGTGAATGCCCTTTTCCATTGCCTTGACTGCATAGTCAACGTGCATATAGGTGGGCAGCGTGATGTCCAGCACGTCGATCTGCTCGCATGCCAGCATCTCGTCAAAATCGGTATACTTGCGTGCGGTGATCATCCCGTCGTAACGGTCCATCATCTCGGGGCGAATGTCGCAGATCGCAACCAGCTCCACGTCCTCCATGCGGGTCCATGCGGACACGTGCGCGCCGCTGATGCCGCCCATACCAATTTCAGCTACTCTGATTTTCATAATTGTACTTCCTTTCAGAAATTTCATTTACATACAAAAAAAGTATATCACAAAATCCCCGCGTTGTCAATCAACGCAGGGATTTTTTTACACAGCATCATGGATCAAGCACCAATGCCCAAATATTCATCGGGGATCTCGGGCTCGCCGTAGGGGTTGTAATACAGCGTAATACCGTCATAATGGGTGGTAAGCATCAGATTTCCGTTCTCATAGTATTTTTCCCACAGGATCACACCGTATTCATGATATTCGCGTTCGTACGTGCCTGTGGTATGCTTAGCATTCTCAAAGCCCGGGAAAAGCAGTTTTTCCGTGGCTTGCTCCGACAAGTTTCCGTACTCGTCATACTTGGAGGAGCGGATATAATAATAGCCATTCTTCTCTTGTCTTTCATATCGGATCTCTCTGCCAAGCTCGTCGTATTCCCACTTGTCTGTTACGGTACCGCCCACCATTTGGATCATGCGTCCGTCCTCGTCATACTGATA
>JAFQUG010000121.1 GCA_017408625.1 Clostridia bacterium
CATTTTTACTTAACCTCCATATGTGGTACTTTGTGCGGGAGAATTGCAGAATTTTTCTCCCTCCCACTGTTTCTGTCCAAGGCGTGGACAGATTTGATCCAAATATTTCGCGGATCTTAGTTTGCCGGCTTGATCATGGATGCATCAAGCTCGACAGGCATGTCACGGTGGCCTCTCTTGACCAGAACCGTAACGTTTTTCAGGTCATCCGAGATAGACTGGACGACACCGGAATAGCCCTCGAACAGGCCATTGACAACCTCTACCGTATCGCCAACGTTGAAGGACAACTTTACCTTGACCTCTTCAATGTTCAGCGCCTCGACCTCCTCGGGGGTCAGGGGTGTGGGACGGGATCCGGGGCCGACAAAGCCGGTTACACCCGTGATATTGCGGACAGCGTGCCAGGACTCATCGGTCATGACCATCTTGATCAGCACGTAGCTGGGGAAGATCTTGACCTCGGTGATCTTTTCTTCGCTTCCGCTCTTCTCCACAACGGTTTCCACAGGCACTCTGATATCGAAGATCAGATCGCCCAGACCGCGGTTTTCAACGATTTTTTCAAGGCTGGTTTTTACTTTGTTTTCGTATCCCGAATAGGTGTGCGCCACATACCATCTTGGGCCTACGTTCATAGCATCGATATCGCTCATCGCTCAATACCTATGCATTAGTGGAACAGACCAACGATCAGCTCCAACAGGCTCTTTTCGAACCACAGATCGCCGCCGGTGCTTGCACCGCCAAAAATCTTCTCAAGAACCAGGTTGAACAGGAAAATCACAAGGGTGATTGCTGCAACGACAGCAAGCACGACCAGAGTGTTCTTTCGAGTATCCTTCCAGGAGCTCCATACGATTCTCTTCTTCTCGCTATTCAGCGCGCGCAGGAATTCTCCTACCTTCTCTTTCTTGACAATGCAGAATACAACGCCTGCAATCAAGCCTGCAATTACCAGACCCCATACTACAAGCTTGGTAATGTAAACCTTACCGTTGCGGGTAAAGTTCTCTTTCCAGAACTTGTTGAAGCCCTTGAGCTCCTCGGTGGTCTCTTCCTCAGAAGTGCTCTCCTCGGTGGAAGAGGTCTCTTCGGAAGTGGTCTCATTGCCGGTTGTCTCGTCACCGGTGGTTTCTTCGCCGGTGGTTTCTTCACCGGTGGTTTCTTCACCCGTGGGCTCTTCGGTTACTGCCTCGGTGGTTTCAGCTGTCGTGGTAGTTTCCTCTTCAGCGAATGCACCTACGGTGAACAGAGAGCACGCGAAAACAACTGCAAGCAAAAGAGCTAAGAGATTTCTTCTTGTGTTAAAAGCAGTCATTATCTCTCCCCCCAGATTACTTTGTTTCTCTGTGAAGAGTGTGCTTGCGGCAGAATTTGCAGTACTTCTTGAGCTCGAGTCTGTCAGGGTCGTTCTTCTTGTTTTTCTTGGTGTTGTAGTTTCTCTGCTTGCACTCGGTGCATGCCAGAGTTACCTTGACTCTTACGTCATTAGCCATTTGTTCGGCACCTCCCATTAAAATTTATTTGGTTTTTTCCGTTCTACACGAAAAAACCCGTGTACCTCCCTCTGAAAACGGAGCACCTATTTAACCCTTTCGGGCGGCGCAAAATAGGCGCAATAAAAAAGCCCTTTTGCAGAGGTACGGCTATTATACCACCAAATGCAAGGGCTTGTCAAGAGGTTTTTGAATTTTTCTACAATTTTTTTGCATTATTTTTATGAAAAGTGCCAAGAGCATATACGTCCCGCCCGGTTCCTTCTCGTCGCGCGCCTTGTGCGCTTGCTTGAGGACAACAACGGGCGAGACTATATCACTTTACCGAAGGCACTCTATCACTTCGGCGCAGCCAATCCATCACTTTGGCGCAGCCAATCCATCACTGTCAACTTCAGTCGACAACCTCCGCGCTTTCGATGACGATGGGAGAAACCGGCACGTCGTCGTACCAGCCCACGCTGCGGGTCTTGGTAGCCGCGATGGCGTCTACCACCTCGATGCCCTCGGTCACAGCACCGAATGCGGCATACTCACCGTCCAGATATCCTGCATCTGCGTGCATGATAAAGAACTGGGAGGATGCGGAATTCTTGACCTGGGTTCTTGCCATGGAGATCACGCCCTTTGCGTGGTGCAGATCGTTTCCGGCAAAGCCGTTGGAGCGGAACTCGCCCTTGATCGACTTGGCAGGCTTCTGGTTAAAGCCCTCATCCATGCCGCCGCCCTGGATCATAAATCCGCGGATGACGCGGTGGAAGATCAGACCGGAATAAAAGCCCTCGCTTACCAGCTTTACAAAATTGGCTACCGTTTCGGGTGCCTTATCGGGATATAACTCTACCGTAATATCTCCGTACTCCTTGATATGCAATACAACCTTGGGATTGCTCATTTTTCATTTCCTTCCTTTATATATACTTATGTTTCTGCTCTTTGAAATTCATACGCCGCGCAAAGCAGCTCGCGCAAGCGTTCTCCTCTTCCCTGCACGTGCAAATATCCCGCCAGCACCTCCATGCCTGTGGCGGCACGGTACTGCGCAACCGTTGCGCCCTTGGGAACGTTGCCGTGCCCCATATTGCGCCCTCTGCGGAACACCGCCTGCTCCTCGTCGGAAAGCAGCGGCAGAATTTTTTGCATTGCCTGGGCCTGTGCGCCCGCGCGCACGTAATCCAGTGCCTTTTGATTGAGCGCGGCCGATGTGGAATACCCCGCGTCAACCAGGCTTTCTCTGACGTACAGCTCAATGACCGCATCGCCGAGATAGGCAAGAGCGGGCGTGGTCAGCTCATTGACAGGCTTCATTCCGCTCCCTCCGTTGTCTTTTCGGCAGCTGCCGCAGCCTCCGCAGCCTTCTTCTTGGCCTTGCGCTCCTTTTTCTCTTCCTTCTCGCGCGCCTTGCGCTCTTCATCGCTGGGCGGCAGGGGATATTCCTCCAACATAGCCTTAGCCATATTGCGGAAATAGACCGACAGTGACGCGACGGCCAAAAGGGCGACAAAATAATCCTCTCCGTCCTCGGGATCAAGCTGCTCAGAGCTCATGATCTCCTGCACGATCTCGGGACAACGGTGCTTTTGCGCCTGCTTGATTGCCACAGCCTTATCGTACGCAGCAATCAGCTTTGCGCCCGTGTAATCCTCTTTTGCGTAAATTGCCTCCATGGCGCGGCCGATCTCCTCGATGGACAGTGTATTCTTGAGCGAATACACCACCAGCATCTGCACGATCTGCTCCTTGGTATATTTTTTTCCCTTGACGGGCGTGATCAGCCCATCCTTGGAATAATTGTTGATCATATTCTTGGTCAGCGTGCGGTCCGCCACCTCGCTGCCCTCTTTGTTCTTATCTGCCACGAGCGAGAGGATCTGCTCCAGATATAAATCAATGGAAGGGATTTCGGCACCTGTCAGATCAGCGTCATTGACCGCTTCTCCGAGCAGTCCGGCGAGTTTCTGTGCATCCATTTCCGTTCTCCTTGCGTTCTTAGTGGTTTTCGATACCATTATACACGGTTTCGATGCGCTTTTCAAGCCCCTTTTGCATTTTTGTTCGGATTTTTCGCACTACGTGCTTCAATATATCTGCGAGCCAGATAAACCGAGGCCGAAACCATACAGAAGACTTCGCAAATAATGCCTCCGATCGAGAGTGAGATAAAAATATTATTGACCAGCCACAAGGGCGAGATCAACCCCAGCTGGATCCAACGAATGGCGTTGTCCGACCCGTACCACATAGAGAACGTACCGATCACCTGCGGTGCAAGCGAAACAAGACAAGCCCAACCGTCACCGCCCACCGTGCCCGCAAATACAGCACCCGCGACAAAGAGCGCATTGATCAGCACGAGTGCCCATACGCGGCGTTTTTGGCCAAGCGCCAGCATGATCAGCCCGCGCACAACACCCATAGCGTTCATCAGGCAGCCCGCTACGTTGCCAAGCAGCAAAAAACTGACGGCAAACAGCACGTTTCCGCTGATCTGCATGATGTAATACAGAGAACGCCGCTTGGGCTGGAACGACAAAATGATCAGAGACATGGCAAGCACGCTGAACACTTGCCCCGCAATCTCCGCAGGCGTCATGCCTCATCCTCCTGCGTCGTCAACTTGACCGGCACAGTTACCTTGGCCTTTTGCACCTTGTGCGCCTGTACGGGGACAGCCCTGATCGGCTCGCGCTTTTGCGCAGGGGGAAGATCACAGGGTTTGATGTCCGAGGGCTTGACGCGCACGGTGGGGAAAGCCTCCCACGCAAGGCTGTGTGTTTTGCCTTCGGTGGTGCGCTCGGGTCGCTGCGTGCGCTTGACGCCCACAATCAGGGATTTATATTCCCCTTCACCGGTCGCACTGTCGTAGGACAGGCGCAACGGAAACAAGCAAAGTGCCAAAGCACCGCCGACCAGCAGCCCAACCTTGGTGGAAGTTTTCATTCTACCCACTTTTTTGCCCATACTGTCCACTTTGCCGAATATATTCACCACTTTATCTGCGGTATTGACATATCTCGTGGCTACCTCCGCCACTCTGTCAAATCCACCCGTGTCCTTTTCAAACTTCATCAGACACTCCTTATATCAAATATATTAATTTCTCAGACTATGAATCGGCGCAGGAATGCGTCCGCCGCGGCCAATGAACTTAGCCGGAGAGTATTCACGCAGCGCCATAATGGGTGCCGTACCCAAAAGGCCGCCAAAATCGACGCTGTCCCCCACTTTCTTACCGTAAGCAGGGATAATACGTACCGCAGTGGTCTTATTATTCACCACTCCGATAGAAATTTCATCCGCGATGACACCGCAGATGACCGCCTCATCCACGTCACCCGGCACGGCGATCATGTCAAGACCAACCGAGCACACCGCTGTCATAGCCTCCAGCTTCTCGATCGAAAGCGCGCCGCGCTCGACTGCTGCGATCATTCCCGCATCCTCGGACACGGGAATGAATGCGCCCGAAAGGCCGCCCACGTGCGAGGACGCCATGACGCCACCCTTCTTGACCGCATCGTTGAGCATGGCAAGGCAGGCCGTGGTACCGTGCGCGCCCGTGCTCTCAAGACCCATGCCTTCCAAAATATGCGCTACCGAGTCGCCGATCGCAGGGGTAGGCGCAAGAGAAAGATCCACGATGCCAAACGGCACGTTCAGTGCCGCAGACGCCTCGCTGGCCACCAGCTGACCCACGCGCGTGATCTTGAACGCGGTCTTTTTGATCACGTCCGCCAAGGTCGACAGATCGCAATCGCCCGCTCTTGCAATGGCACTGGACACCACGCCCGGACCCGAAACGCCCACGTTGATCACCGTATCCGGCTCACCCACACCGTGGAATGCGCCTGCCATAAAGGGGTTATCCTCAGGCACGTTGGCAAACACGACCAGCTTTGCACAGCCGATCGACTGATTATCACGCGTCAGATACGCCGCCTGCTTGATCACCTTGCCCATCAGCGCAATGGCATCCATATTGATGCCCGCCTTGGTGGTGGCTACGTTGACCGACGAGCATACCATTTGCGTCTCGGCCAGAGCCTGCGGAATGGACAGGATCATCTCGCGCTCGCCCGCTGTCATGCCCTTATGCACCAGCGCGGAATAGCCGCCGATAAAGTTGATGCCTGTCTGCTCGGCTGCTCTTTGCAGCGTGTGCGCAACCTTGATATAGCCATCCCGATTGATCCTGCCGCCGATCAGTGATACAGGCGTGACAGACACGCGCTTGTTGACGATCGGTATGCCGTACTTTTTCTCGATCTTATTGCCCGTTTCGACCAAATTCTCGGCCTTTGTCGTAATCTTGTCGTAAATGCGATCACACAGCACGTCCGCGTCGTCGCTGACGCAATCCAAAAGAGAGATACCCATGGTAATGGTGCGGATGTCCAGGTTCTCCTGGCGGATCATGCTGATCGTCTCTAAAATATCTCTGGTTTCAATCATGATAACACTCCGAATCAGATATGGTGCATGGTGTTGAAAATTTCCTCGTGCATAGCCTGCACCGAAAGACCCTTCTGCTCGCCAAACGCCTCAAGCTCGTCCACAAACTGCGCAAAATCAACGTTCAGTCCATCGATATCAGCCAGCATGATCATAGCGAAATACTCCTGCAGCACGCTCTGCGAAATATCCATGATGTTTGCTCCCAGCTCCGCACACTTGCCGGCAACGCCCGCAATAATGCCCATGCTGTCCTTGCCTGTTACAGTAATGACTGCTTTCATTGTCATACCTCCGCTTACACTTTAGTTAGTTATATTTATTATACAATAATTACGCGCGCGTTGCAAGAGGGCGCGACAAGAAATCACGCAAAAATTCGCACAAATCGGTTGAAA
The DNA here is from genome assembly GCA_017408625.1 of Clostridia bacterium. The sequence continues at coordinate 6,350 of JAFQUG010000121.1, forward strand.
TCACGACACCCATATGGTATAATTTAGACATAAATGCGTGAAAGCTCACTCAACCCACCGATTCAGTGCATTCACGCACAACGATACGGAACGCCAAAAACGGCGAGGAGGTGCTTATGAACCAATACGAATATATCGTCAAGCAAAAAAACGAGGGCGTATGGAAATGGCGTCGCGCCATGATGATCGCCCTGTACGTCGTGTTCAACGCGGCATATCTGCTCGCATTCTTACTCACCTTTCCCTGGGCAGTCACATTCCTGCCCCTGCTTGACTGGGCACTGATTTTCTTTACATGGCGCTTCGTATCCCCCGAATACGAATACTCCATGCTCTCGGGCGAGATCACCTTCACCACCATCTGGGGCGGCAAGACCAGAAAAGAGCTTTTCCGCATCAACATCCGCGATTTCCAAAAGATCGCCCCCTACAACGAGGCCGCAGAGGCTTACGTGACGGCACAGAAGTGCAACCGCGATTTCAAATGCATGTCCTCTCTGCAGGCCCCCGATCTCTACTACGGCATTTTTATGCTGAACGATGAAAAATGCGTGGTCTACTTCGAGGCCACCGAAAAAGCCTTGAAGATCCTGAAATACTACAACATCGGCACAGTGGTCGTTCCGACAACCAAATAAAGACAAGGAGTTATCATGGCACAGAAAAACCAGCGCGAATTCACCCTGCACATGTCCGAGGACATGCTGCGCAAGTTCATTCTGATCTCCGAAAAGGAGGGCAGAAGCCCCAACAACCAGTTCCTTTTCATGCTGCGCAACAACATCGCCTACTATGAAAAGACCAAGGGCAGAATTTCGCCCGCGGAGCTTGCAAAGATAGACCTGACCATTTACGAAGAGAAAGGAGCCGAGGATGAAAGCAATTGATAACAAATACCTGCCGCTCAAGATCACGCACGAGCTTGTGCACAACCCGAATTGGACCGACGAGGAGCTGCGCGCTGCCGTGGGGCATCATTTGCAATACCTTGCAGAGCGCGGCTTTGGCGGCGTGGTGACCAACGTTTCCCAGAGAAATTACGCCACCGACCCCGAGGAATGGCGCAAGATGGCACTCGCCATCGACACCGCCTGCGAGATGGGGATGCGCGTCTGGCTTTACGACGAAAAGGGATACCCCAGCGGCGGTGCGGGAGGCTTGACCGTGGACGCAAATCCCGATTTTGAGGCTCTGGGCATTGCCATGCTGACGCATGAGCTTGTACCCGGCGAGAGCATCACGCAGGAATTGCCGCGCGGACACGAGTGCTTCCTGCATGCCGCAGCCTACCCCTGCCAGGACGGCAAGATCACGGATTTTTCGCCTCTGCATATGGTGTTCGGCAAGACGACCGATCCCGTAACGCTGGACAACGACTCCGAATTCAACACCCCCGCGCTTGCTTGCTTCTTTATCAAAAAACGCATGTACGAGGGCACGCACGCGCAGCATAACGTGTGCGAGGCGCGCCGTTACATTGACGTGACCAACCCCGACGCCATCCGCGAATTTATCCGCAACACCTACGAGCCCTGCTATGCCTACACCAAGCACCACTTGGCCGAGGGCGACGGTAAGATCGAGGCCATGTTTACCGACGAGCCCTCGTTCATGGGCTGCTACATCAACGCGGGCATTTATCCGTCCAGCGTGCACGATGCTTACGACGACTCCCTGCCGCTCTATCCCGTGGTCAACTTCGGCCGCGACGTGGAAAACGAATTTTCGGCACGTTACGCATATCCCCTCGCGCCCAACCTCGTCTACCTGTTCTTTGGCGAAAGCGAGAAGGCAAAGCAGGTCAGATACGACTATTACCGCCTGCTCTCCGACCTTTACGAGCAGAGCTATTTCGCGCAGCTTGCAAACTGGTGCGCCGCGCACGGCCTGCCCTTCTCGGGACACATCCTCTTGGAGGACGACATTCGCCACCACGTGATGTTTGAGGGCAATTTCTTCTCACTTTTGCGCCACATGCACACTCCCGGCATCGATATGCTGCATTCCATCCCCACTTTGGTACACAAGGATGCCTTTACGCCCAAGCTGGTTTCCTCGATTGCGCACGCCTACGGCCGTCCGCACGTCATGAGTGAGGTCTCGGCACACGCGCAGGGCGGCAAGGTCACTCCCATGCAAATGTACGCGTCCATGAGTCTGCAGTACGCGCTGGGCGTGGATACCTTTACCTCGTATTACAGCGAGCAGCAGGCCGAGCCCGCGCTCTACAAGCAGATCAACCAAGCTCTCGGCCGCGCCGAGATGATCATGAAGGGCAGACATAAGGCAAACGTCATGCTCTACTACCCCATTGAGACCTTCCAGATGCACCACAAGGGCTCTGCAGCCTTTTACGGTGAATACTGCGCCGAAGAAAACGCCTGCGCAGAAGGCTTGCGCAGCCTCTTCTACGGTCTGCTTGATCGCCAGATCGACTTTGACTTTACCGATTGCGAATATTTGGAAAAATGCCGCGTACAGGACGGATGGCTGCATACGCCCACCGGGCACATTTACAGCGCGCTGGTGCTGCCTCCCATGGAGCTTTGCGACAGAGCGGCTGCCGTTCTGCAAAAGCTTGCAGTTCAGGGCTTGATCATTCTTTCCCCACAAAGCGACATTTTCCCCGCGATTTCGCAGCACAAGCTCGCCACCATTACGCAAAGCAAGGAAGAATTATTTGAAAAGCTCCCCATCGGCACGCTCCCCTGCTTTGCATCGACGCCCACGCACGGCGTGGTTTGCAAGTGCGTTTTGTTCAGAGGGCTTTCCTTCCTCTTTGTCAACGCTGAGGAATTCGAACAGCACGTGACTGTCACGCTTGGCGCGACAAAGCAAGAGGATCTTGTCCTGTACGACCCCTTCACCGAGCAGATCCTGCCCGCCACCTTCGAAAAATTGGACGACGAGCACGTGCAAGCGTCCTTTACCATCGGTGCGCTGCAGACCGTGATCGTAACGGACAAGGCGAAGATTCAATAAAAAGCAGCCCGATCGGGCTGA
>JAFQUG010000122.1 GCA_017408625.1 Clostridia bacterium
ACGCTGCGTGATGCCGAGAGCGTGGACGTGACCTACAGAACAGCTTTGGCAAGAAGCGCGGGCAAAAGGCCGACCGCACCTGCGGCGGCGGGCCATAATAAAAACGGCAATGACAGCAAGGAAAGGATCAGAAGCGGCGTGGCCAGAGGAATGAGCAGGATATTGGTAAGCGGTGCAGTGGTAACGAGTGTGCCAAAGGTGCACCATTGGATCACCAACAGCGCCACGCTTGCCGAATAGGTGATAAGAAGCGAGGAGAAGAGCTTACGCAACAAATAATGCAGAACTCCGCGAAACCCCTTCCTTGGCGGAAAGCGACGTGAGATCCCTTCTCCCAGCGGCGCAAATGCGAGAATACCGAGGGTGGCAAGCACGGTCATTTGAAAGGAAAGATCAAACAGTGCATGCGGCGACACCAAAAGGATCATCGCTCCGCCAAAGAGAAGCGAGGTGATGCCGTCGCCCTCTGCGGATAACATAAAGGAGAGCGCGGCAAAGCCCAGCATGATCAGCGTGCGCAACAGCGAGTAGGAGCACCCCGTCAGCAGGAAATAGAACAGGCAAAGCAGAAGATCGACGGAAAGACGCTTGCGCTTTCCGACACGGCACCAAAGCAGAACGCGGTCGGTAAACCCGATAAGGATCGCCACGTGCAGACCGCTGATGGCAAGCAGATGCGAAGCGCCCGTACGGCGGAAGTCACGCACGGTCCTGTCCGATAGGTATTCGTCCGCACCGAGCAAAATTGCCGCAATCAAGCTCCCTTCCTCGCCACCGATCGCGCGGCGCACGCGGTAGGAAAGACGATCCTGAAGCGTGCGGAAGAAGGAAAGCGGGCTGTCCGTGTGCGAAACGTACACGAGGGAGTCACTTGATTCGCTGATCAGAACCGCCGCAATACCGTCCCCGCGATTTTGCCCGATCACATCCTCGTAGTCAAATGCCTCCATACGCACGGTTGCACGAAAGCGATCGCCCGCATAGAGCGGAAGCGCGTAATCGCACTTCAAAAGTGCTCTGTGATTCGTGCGCGTGCCGTCCACCCCGTGTAGCCGCACGTAAAAGGATGATGAGCCCGCACTCGCATAGCGCTCCTCCAGCACGTACAGCTCCACCTCGACCTCCTCGCCAATACGGTCTGCCGTCAGGCGCTCGACGCTTCGTGCCGCAAGAAGACTGCGCGCACTGCCCGCGAGAAAGAACACGAGGACAAGGAGCAACAGCGTGCACGCTGAGCGGCTTTTCCTGCGTATTGGAAAAAGGATCAGGCACGCCAAAAGAACCGCGCCGATCCACACAAGCGTGCGGCGCAGGGAGAGCAAGGAGCCAAGACAAACACCCACACAAAGGGCGATGGACGCAAGCGCCAGCGGTCGCCGTATGAAGATCCCCATTTTCCCTTCCTTTCCTCTATGATCTGCGACCATTATAGACAAAAAACGCCAAAATGTCAATTTTCGTGCACGGTTGGCTCTGCCACCCCGCAATTTTTACAAAATGTATTGACAAAAAAGCTTTTCTTCGCTATAATCTTTTGTGTAGAATTATCATTGAAATTTGGAGGTTTCCGACATGTTTGAAAAGCTGAAGGAGTTGTTGGTTGACGAGCTTGCGGTCAATGCAGAGGACATTACCCTTGACGCCGAGCTGTCCAAGGATCTGAACATCAATTCCATTGAGCTCGCCGAGCTGGTTATGATCTGCGAGGAAAAGTTCGGTGTAGAGATCGCCGACGAGGACTCCGGCAAGTTCATCACGGTTGGCGACGTGGTTACGTATCTCGAATCGCTCTGATAAAAGAAAAGAGGCACGCAGGTGCCTCTTTTCTTTTTCATAAAATCCCCTTCTCGCTCTTATAGTAAAACGAGGTGAGAATATGAAGCAAGGTAAGATCTGTATTTCGGTCGGCACACTGTTTTGTGTCTGCACGCTGCTGCTGTCCTGTATGTTTCAGAATTTACTGAACACGCTGGATCCGGAAACGGTGGATGCCGATGCGCGCGAGCTTCCCGTGATCATTTTGGATGCGGGCCACGGGGGCGAGGACGGGGGCGCGACGGGCACAAACGGGGTGCTGGAAAAGGACCTCAACCTGTCTTTGACACAGGCACTGGCGGAACTTTTGCGCATGGCGGGCTACACGGTCATCGAAACGCGAACCGTGGATCGGCTGCTCTACGATGCGGGCACAAAAAAGGGGCACAAAAAGCAAGGAGACCTGCAAAATCGGCTCAAATTTACCGAGCAATATCCAAACAGCGTCCTGATCAGCATCCACATGAACACCTTCCCCGCCCCCGACTGTACGGGAACGCAGGTATGGTATTCGC
>JAFQUG010000123.1 GCA_017408625.1 Clostridia bacterium
GCCCTACATAAACAAATCTTTTCGCAATGCAATAAGTTCCATGTGCCTGCCCGGGACGTCGAGGGCGCCGTCCCCTGCGATAGGTGTTTTTTTGCGAGAAAAGCGAGCACGGAGATTGCTCATCAGACAATCCCCGTGCGAAAACTCCGCTTATTCCTCAGCCCTATGGTGCTTCTTTTCTTTTGGGTAAATTGTAAATTTTTTTCTTTGGGTGTAGAAATTGTGCAGCATGCCTGCAAAGCCCTTGAAAAGACATGGAAAAATATGCTATAATGTCTGTATATCGTTTATTGAAAGGAAGTAATCCAAATATGAACACCGAAAGCCAAAACAATATTTCCGCCCTTTCTCCCGAAATGCAGGTCTCGTACATCAAGGTCATGGCCGCAATTTCCGAGGTGGAAAAGGTCATCGTCGGTAAGAGAAATGAGATCATCATGCTTATGACAGCCATGCTTTCCGGCTCTCACGTTCTGATTGAGGACGTTCCCGGTACGGGTAAGACCACGCTGGCGTCTGCTCTGGCCAAAACCACCGGCCTTACCTTCAAGCGCGCACAGTTTACTCCTGACGTGATGGCTTCCGACATCACAGGTTTCCATATCTATAACAGACAAAAGGAAGAATTCGAATTCCGTACCGGCCTTGTTATGTGTAATCTGCTCCTGGCGGACGAGATCAACCGTGCCAGCCCCAAGACCCAGTCTGCGCTGCTTGAGGCAATGGAAGAAAACAAGGTCTCGGTCGACGGCGAGACCATGGACGTGCCGGATCCCTTTATGGTAATCGCGACGCAGAACCCCACAGGCTACGTGGGCACTTATCCGCTGCCCGAGGCACAGCTGGACCGTTTCGCGCTCAAGATCTTTATGGGTTATCCCAGCGCACAGGAGGAGATCAATATCATCAAGGCGCGCCGTGATCACAGCCCCTTGGACGAGGTCAATGCTGTTCTGAGCGTGGATGAGATCCGCGCTATACGCGAGTTGGTCAACACTGTGGAGATCAATGACGAGCTTTATAAGTATATGGTCGATCTCATCTGCGCAACAAGAAAGCATCCCTCCCTGGCTTTGGGCGCATCTCCCCGTGCAACCGTTGCACTGATGCATCTGGTGCGCGCTTACGCATTCCTGCGCGGCAGAGATTACGTCATTCCCGATGACATCGCAGCTATCTTCCGCGCTGCCATCAGCCACCGTTTGATGCTCAAGCAGGAGGCAAAACTCAATCACATTACGGCAAACGACGTCTTAGGCGAAATTCTGCGCACGACCGAAGTACCTTATAAGGGCAAAAGAGAAACCAAGACCACCGTATAATTTACGCTAAGGAGAAATTCGATGGAACAGTCCAAACTCTGTCCCCGATGCGGCAAAAGCATTCCTGCGGGTAGAACGTACTGCATGAGCTGCGGTGCGACGGTGGCGGTCAAGTGCCCCGATTGCGGCAAGATCCTGCCGCTGAGCCCCAAGGTGTGCGACGGCTGCGGACATTCGTTTGTGCGAAAGACTGTCAAGGCAAAGAAAAAGGCAAAGCCGGTGGACTACGCTAAGCTTTACCGTATTTTGCTTTGGGTGCTTTCGGGCATTCTGATCGTCTCGCAGATCGTATTTGTCTGCCTGGACGCCATTCGCATCACAGTTCCCGACGTGCTGGACCTGCGTGCGAGCGGCATGGGATTATTCGCTTATTTCTCGGGAGGGGAATTGGCGGGCCTTGAGGATTATCTTGGCCTGTTCAAGCTGTCCGAGGAGAATGTCATAGGTGCGCTTCTTGGTCTGCAGGCAGCAGGCGTGCTGTATGTTGCCGCGCTGATCTGCGCGCTGATCTATGCGCTGATCGCAGGCTTTAATCTGCTTCATTTCGGCCAAAAGAGCGTCAAGCAGCTTGTGCGTTGGTCCGGCATTGTGGCAGGACTTGATGTGCTTGCAAGCGTACTCAGCATTGCGTGCGGCGCCGGTCTTGCAGCCCGCTTGCGCGCGGTAGAGAATTATGTGGAGGACGGCATTACGCATACGTGCGTGACTGCTTACGTGCTCATTCCCGCACTTGTGCTGCTTGGCACGCTGGTCACGCTGTATTTCATTCACTACAAAAAGCAAAAGCCGGATGCCAAGGAAAAGACGCTCAAGGAGATCTTTATCAACGAAAAGACGGTTGCGCTTGCATCCAGGATCCGCCTGCCCTCGACCAAAAAAGAACGAGAGGCGTACGAGCGCGGTAAGGGGATGGGCAAGAGAGGTGCAACGATCGGTCTTACCAAGAATTTTTGGTGGTATCTGGGTCTGCTTGTTGCAGTGCTGATCTTTACGCAGGCACTCAATAACTCCTTCTCGCATATTCTGTTCGTATTTCTGGTGCTGCTTCTGCCTGTGCTGTTTTTGTATATGCTGACAGCCAAGCTGTCGCTGAGCGTGTACATGATGTCGGACGCAGAGACCGTGGAAAAGAATCAGCCCTACGAATATCATTTCCGAGTCAACAATACCTCCATCTTCGCCTATCCCTTTGTAGAGGCGCAGATGTGGCTGCCCCAGGCAAACAGTGTGCGTTGCACACTGCGCACGGTACGTCTTGCCATGTCTCCCTTTGCAAGCTATGACGTGGGCAATGAGGTCAAGTTCCGCTTCCGCGGCACGTATGATATCGGTGTCAAGTGCTTTTACGTATACGATTTCTTCCGTCTGATGCGCGTGCGCGTGGACGTGGAGAATTACAATCAGGTCTACGTTCTGCCCAGAAAGCTGAACCTGGACGAGGCTGCTGCGCAGGCCATTTCGGACAGCGTGGCAAGAACGGTACGCTCTCCCATCTCCTATGATCGCCTGGAGGTCAGTGATATCCGCGATTACCGTATGGGAGACTCTCTCAAGAGCATTCACTGGAAGCTGTCCTCCAAAAGCGAGCAGATGATCGTCAAGGAGTACAATACCGGCACTGCCAACATCACCAATGTGTATTGCGATCTGGCACGCACCTTCCCGGATGCGCCGCCCGAGCAGCAAACTCCCGAGCAGCAGACCCGCAAGCAGACCCGGGCGCAGAAAAAGGCTGAAAAGCTGCAGTATGCGTCTGCCTTGGCTGTCGCTAAGGATCAGGGAATTAAGCTTGACCGTGAACAAAAGGCCAAGCTGCGCGAGGATATTCATGCTTCTGCCGAGGAAAAGAGAGCAGCCAATGCCGTCCCCGTACAGGATGATGAGGACCTGTTGGCAGAGGAGATCTACTATGAGGATATGAACGAATACCTGGCGGACGGTGTGGTCGAGCTGACCGTAGCCGTGCTGCTTGAGGAATTCAGAAACGGCAAGATCGTCAATCTGATGTGGTTTGACCGCCGCAGCGAGGCGGGCGCGTATTGCGTCACGCTGAACGGCAAGGAGGATTTTGAGATGATCTTCCGTGAATTTGCGACCGCACCCCTGTGTGCTCCCGAGGATAGCGTGGCAAGGCTTTGCGCCATGGCAGGTGAGACCCAGAGCACCAAGCAGATCTTTGTGACGGGTGCTTTGGACCGCGCATCGGTCAGTGCGCTTTGCTCGATCCCCGGCATGACCGAGGGCGCAAGCTTTGGCTCGTCGCAGGTCATGCTGTATAACCCCGAGGAACGATTTGCCAATCGTATGCAAAGAATGCGTTACGTAGAGGGCTGCCGCGCGCAGCTGGCAGAAAACGGCCTTGTGCTGGTAGAGGGCAGATTGCCCGAACAATATGAGGGGAGGTGAGCGGCATGGCGAAAAAAGAAAAAAAGAATA
>JAFQUG010000124.1 GCA_017408625.1 Clostridia bacterium
CGAGAGCAGATCGAACATCCACTGATCGGCGCCGAAAATATTATTTCTCTGACTCTCGTCACCGCGCAGACCCCAGATAAAGTCGGCGGCATCGTCACCAGGGGTATCGCCCGTAAAGAGCATCGAGGTCTTCTTACCCGTGGGCACGTTGTACTCATCGCGATGCTCGAGCGTCACGCGGAAGACCACCGAGGAATCGTTGAAGTTATGCAGGGACTTGGGATACAGATCCTCATGCGTGTAGAGCACCTCAATGGTGGCGTTACCCAAGTAATACTTGTGGCCGGTGTGCATCTTGACGTAGGGCAATCCGTCCGCGAAGCTCTCCTGGATCAGATCCCAGTTATCAACAATGCCCGTATCGGGATCATAGCTGTTGTAGTTCATGGCCTCGGAGGTAAAGTTTGCAAGCAAACGCTCGACCACAGCGCCGTTTTTACCGTAGCGCTCGCAGAATTTGCGGAACACGTTATAGTTGTCCTTGTGCTGATGCGTAATGATCCACGCCGCAATGGTGATGGGCTCATCCGCGGTGGGCGCATAGCCGCGCGCGTCAACGTAAAGATCGTTGAGCACGTTCCAGATGCGGATATGGTCGATGCCCATGCCCGTCTTGCCGTTGGCACCGCCGTCCACAATGATGTAGCTGCCGTCCTCCAGCGTGATGATGTAGCACATATCCGTGTCACCGTTCGCGCGCGTGGTGGGCACCGAGGTGATCATGGAATCATTCATTTTAAGATAGTACTGATTTTTCTTGAGCAATGTCGAATCGGGCAGATTTGCCGAGGCACGGTTTGCCGCAAGAACGCGGATCGAGGGGGCAAGATCGGCCACGCCCTGCTCTGTCGCATACGAATACGGATTGTAGGAAACGTGAAGTGCCACATTTGCCTTAATGCTGGTGTAGGTGCTGTACAGATTACCGCTGTTCGCGTTGGAGGCCACAAGCTCAAACTTATCACCAAGCAGCTTCTCGCAGTACGCGTTGTAGGCATCGGCGCTCACGCCCGCACCTTGATAAACGTACTCAATCCAGCCGTCGCCCACGTCCTGCGTGCCGATCAGGCTGATATTCTCACCCTCGGGCTTCGGGAAATTGAGCGACCAGTCGTTGTCCAGCGTCTGAATGATCGAGAGATCTGCGGGAAGCACGACGGTTACGCCGTCCTTCTCGGTCACGGCCGAGGCGCGGATGCAGGAGTCAAACAGTGTCATGGCAGACTCCAGCGCAGTGTCGTTCCATGCGGCCAGCAGAACCTTGCCGTCACGCACGCACACGCCGTACTGCTTTGCGCTGATCCCGGCAAGACACTCCTGCATTTCGGCACGGCCGACGTTACCCACGATCACCTCGGTGGTCTTCTTGGGCACCTCGGCAGAGGCCGACTGAACAGCAAGCGCATTCTCACCAAGGGATGCTACATTTTTGAACAGCAAATTGACATTGTTTGCAACCGCAACGGGATAGTCATAATCGTTGCCGTTCCCTTCCGTTCCGTAGGGCGAGCCCTGCTCGGTATCCAAGCCGTCGGCATGCACGATGAGACTCTTCACCTCACCCTCATCCACAAGGGTTACCATCTCCATACGCTCGTTTGAAACGGTTTTGTTGAGCGTGATCTTGGTCTCGTTGACCGTTCCGTTGACCAAAAAGCTTTCAACAAAATAGTCAAGTGCCTGCTTGGTCAGCAGCATCGTGGTACCGACGATAACGATCTTATGGTCGGTCACCTTGATGACCCAGCCATGCCCGCCGATGGATTTCAGCGCATCCTGTGTTTCCACGCGGGGCGTCTGGCCGACCAGGATCTCGCGGGCTTCGGTCTCAAGCGGCTCTCCCATCTTCTCGGAAGCGGACTTGATCTTTACGCCCGTGGCTGCTTTGATCTGATCCGGAAATGCGGTGACCGCCTCTCGCACCAGAGAAGGAAGCTCGCCGGAATATACGATACTATATTCCGCCAAATCAACCTCCACGACCTTCTTGCTGGCCTTGGGAACATTGATCTCTTTCTCACAGGATGAGAACAAGACCGCCGTGCCCACAAGCATTGCAAGACAAAGCAGGATACTCAAAAGCTTTTTCATTACGGTGCTCCTTTCTCGGGGCAAAACTTGCCCAATTAGCACTATACTTGTATATATAATATCACAATTTGTTTTGCATTTCAAGTTCTTTTGCATTCTGTAACGCGCGCTGCACGCAATTTCATCCTTTTCGCCAAAATACTTCCATCGGTTTTGTATAAAATGGCGGTGTTTCTCGCTCCGTTCCGCACTTTTCTGCCGCGGCCGCGCTTCTTGCCTTCCTTGTTTTTTCTCTTTTTGCGAAAAAGCACGAAAAGGCGGATTTTTACTTGACAGAACGCGCGCATAATGTTATAATAATATCCGTATATTTTGCAAATTAGAAAGGCATCCGATCATGAAATGGACTTCGCTCAACGAGCTTCGCGAAAAGTATCTTTCTTTTTTTGAATCCAAGGGCCACCTGCGCCTTCCCTCTTATCCCCTCGTGCCGATCAACGACAAATCGCTTTTGCTGATCAACTCGGGCATGGCACCCATGAAAAAGTTTTTCACGGGTGAGGAGGAGCCCCCCCG
>JAFQUG010000125.1 GCA_017408625.1 Clostridia bacterium
CAGCCCTCTCCGCTGGAGAGGGGGGACCGCAGCGGAGCGAAATCCACCGAGATACGAGGTGGATTGAGAGGAGCGATTGCGGTGGGTGAGATGCATCATCGGGACGCTCTTTTGCCAAGAGCAGAGGTGTGAAAAAGCCGCGCCAAACGGCGCGGCGGTAGATTACGGCTATGCTTTTTGATTTTTTTTGTTCTTCTTTTTGTTTTTGGACAAATATTTGCGTGCAAAGCGTATTTCACGGAGCTCCAGGCAAAGCGGCATAATCAGTATTGCCAACACGCCTGATCCAAGAATATAGAACAGAATAAAAATGCGCGCCTCGCTCTTTTGCGTTTCTGCGCTGACGAATACGGTGCTGCCATCGGCGGAGGTGACGCAAACGGGGTTATGTCCTTGTAACAGAGTCGCTTTGTAGGGCGAGTATTTCACGGAAATCTCATCGGTTTCGGAGAATTTTTCTCGGTTTTCGCAGGTGTGGCTTCTGATGAGAACGGTATCTCCGTTTTCGAGCTGCAGTGCATAGCTGCTCCGGTGCTTTCCCCAACGGAGCAATTCGTATTTCCCCGTGTACTCCTTGAAAATATCTTGATCCCAATTCTTGTATACAATGAAGTTATGAGTGGCTTCAATGAAAAAGAAAGATGCAAGCGCAAGGAGAAAAACGACACCTGCGACGGTCGTTGCATACTTCCCGATTTTTCGCAAATTGATTTTTTTGTCTTTTTTGCGCTTGTTTGCCATTTCTTGTTCCGATCCCGATTCAATCATTGATTTTTTCAGTATACCATCAGTATACCATGCGGGACTTTGATTGTCAAGAGCGAGCATACTCCACGTTCCGCATGTCTTGCCCCTTGTCCGCATATAATCAAACGAATATGCGTTTGGGGGTGTGGAAGATCAAAACAGCGGTCATGCAAGGGCTTTCGGAGCAGCAGGTGCGCGCGTCGCGGGCGGCGCACGGGCAAAACGTGCTCTCAAAGAAAAAGAAAAAAGGATTTATCCGTCAATTCGTGGGGAATTTGGGCGATCCCATCATCAAGGTACTGCTTTGTGCGCTGGGGATCCATATTCTGTTGATGTTCCGTCAGGCCGACTGGCTGGAGACGGTGGGCATTGCCATCTCGGTATTTTTGGCCACGCTGATCTCCACGCTTTCCGAATACGGCTCGGAGGCTGCGTTTGCGCGCCTTTCCGAAAGCTGCGGAGCGGGGGATTGCCGTGTGCGGCGCGACGGCAGAGTGCAGGTGATCGTATCAGGCGAGATCGTGGTGGGCGACGTGGTGCTGCTCTCGGCAGGGGATATGATCCCGGCGGACGGCAGGCTGCTTTCGGGAGAGCTGAGCGTGGATCAATCCAGCATGACGGGCGAGAGCAAGCCTGCGCGCAAACGCCCCGGGGCGGGCGGTGAGCGTACACCGCAGAGTGCTGCTTACGTATTTGGCGGCTGTACCGTGCTCAAGGGCGAGGGGGAGGTATTGATTGAGGCGGTGGGCGACGCCACCTTCCTTGGCGGCATTTCGGGCGAGGTGCAGAGCGAGGTGCGTGACAGCCCTCTGAAGCTGCGCCTTGGCAAGTTAGCGGGGCAGATCTCCAAGCTTGGCTATGCGGCGGCGGTATTGGTGGCGGTGGTGTATCTGATCAATGCCTTTGTGCTGGACGCGGGGTTTGATGCCGAGATCATTTTGCACCGCTTGCGCGACTGGCAATTCGTGCTGGAAAACCTGTTCCGCGCGCTGACACTGGGGTTGAGCGTGACGGTCATGGCCGTCCCCGAGGGATTGCCGATGATGATTGCGGTGGTGCTTTCTTCCAACGTCAAGCGTATGGTGCGCGACAACGTGCTTGTGCGGAAGCCTGCGGGCATTGAGGCTGCGGGCAGCATGAATATTCTCTTTACCGACAAAACCGGTACGCTGACGCACGGCAAAATGCACGCCACCGCCCTGCATCTCGGCTCGGGCGAGGTGCTCTCTCTGCCGCTTGCGCGCAGCTGCGCCTTGCAAAGCGCGTATGCCCGCAGCTGTCTTGGAAATACCTCTGCCATGCCCGAGCAGGACGCGCGCACGGGAAGGGTACGCGCCGTGGGCGGTAACGCGACCGACCGTGCGCTGTTTGAAAGCGCCCTGGCCGATCGGAAATCGCTGCCAAGCCTGCCTGCAGTTGCCTGGAAGCTGCCCTTTGAGAGTGAGCGCAAGTATGCGGCCGCTATGTGCTCGGGAGAGGTGCACGTCAAGGGTGCGCCCGAGCGCATTTTGGCGCACGTGCGACACGTGCTGGACAAGGACGGCAAGCAGGTCCGCGCCGATCTTGCAGCCTTGCAGCAGCAGGTCTCGGAGCTGTCTGCGGGCGGCAAGCGCGTACTTGCTCTGGCGTATACGCGTGAGCCGGGCACGCAGGCAGGCTACGCTGCGGGTGCGTTTGGATCTTTGGTGCTGATCGGATTTGTCACCTTGGAGGACGGAATTCGCAAGGAAGCCCCCAAGGCCGTGGCACAGCTGCGAGGGGCAGGGGTGCAGGTGGTGATGATCACGGGCGACGGCAAGGTGACTGCCGAGAAGATCGCGCAGGGCTGCGGTATTCTTGGCGACGGCGTGGACGTGGTGCTGGACGGCGCAGAGCTTGCCGCCATGAGTGACGGGCAGGTCAAGGAAATCCTGCCGCGCCTTGGCGTGGTGGCGCGTGCGCTGCCTGCGGATAAGAGCCGCCTTGTGAGATTGGCGCAGGAAATGCAGCTTGTGGTGGGCATGACGGGTGACGGCATCAACGACGCGCCCGCCCTGCGCGCATCCGACGTGGGCTTTGCCATGGGAGACGGTACGCAGGTCGCCCGTGAGGCAGGGGATATTATCTTGCTTGACAACAACCTTGCCTCGGTGGTCAACGCGGTGCTGTACGGGCGCACTGTGTTCAAGAGCATCCGCAAATTCATCGTGCTGCAGCTGACCATGAATTTCTGTGCGGTGGGTGTTTCCATGATCGGACCGTTTTTGGGCTTTGACGCGCCTGTGACCGTGGTGCAGATGCTGTGGATCAACATGATTATGGATACGCTGGGAGGTCTTGCCTTTGCGGGCGAAGCGCCGCGAGCGTTTTATCTCAAGGAGCCGCCCAAGCGGCGCGACGAGCCGATTCTCAACGGCTACATGATTTTCCAGATCATCTGGCAGGGGCTTGCCACGGTGGGCGTGTGTCTTTCCATGCTGATCGTACCTGCCATCACGGGGCGTTTCCGTGCAGCACCCGACGATATTTATCTGCTCACCGCCTTTTTCGCGCTGTTTATTTTCATGTCGGTCTGCAATTGCTTCGGCGCGCGCACCGACCGATTGAACCTGTTTGCGGGTATTGGCAAAAACCCCGGGTTTATCGGTATCATGCTGGCGGTGACCGTTATTCAGATCGCGTTTGTCTATCTTGGCGGCAGCGTGCTGCGCACCGCGCCTCTGACGCCCGCCGAGCTGAGCTTTACCTTCTCGCTGGCACTCTTGGCCGTCCCCACCGAGCTTTTGCGCAAGATCCTCTGGCGGCTTTGCGGAAAAAAGAGCGGATATTGAATTTTTTTGAGAAAGAGGCGAATTTTTCGACGGGTAGTTTGTTATAGTCTACGTAAGAAAAAACAAGGACGGTGGGAAGAGATTATGATGAAATTGCGTAACGCCTTGATTTTGTTTGTCTGCATGCTTCTGTTGATCAGCATGAGCGCGTGCGGCACGGGATTTTCGGGATTGGTTCCGGATATGCTGGAAAAATTTGAGCAGACGGAGGACGAAAAGGGCACGGAGATGACGGATCTGCCGTCATCTGCTCCTAAAGAAACCGAGCCGGAGGACTCCTTTGACTTTGCAACGTATTTTCCCAGCATTGATCTCGAGGGGCTTGAGGCGACCGAGGGACTGCGATATTACTCTAACGGTGACGGCACCTGCATGGTCGGCTGTGGCGACGCGGAGGATCGGTTGATCGTCATCCCCGAGATCTCTCCCGATGGAGAGCGCGTAACGGGCATTCGCTCGCGCGGCTTTGCTGATCGCACTTCGCCGGAGTTGATTTATATTCCGGCCAGTGTGACTTTGATTGATACGGAGGCTTTTGAAGAGTGCGAAAATTTACAATACGTGTACATTCCGGACAACGTGAGAGAAATTCGCGATATGGCCTTTCTCCATTGCGCCTCGCTTAAGGCAATCTATATTCCGGACAGTGTCGAAAGCATTGGTGCACGGGTGTTCAGTGAGTGCAGAGACCTGCATACGGTACGGCTGCCCGAGGGGCTGAGTGCGATTGGTGAAGATTTATTTAATCATTGCGTGTCACTTGCATCGATCAGCCTTCCCGATATGCTCAGAAGTATTGGCTACAATGCCTTCAGAGGCTGTGAGAGTCTTACAAAGATTGATATTCCGGATGGCGTGATCTCGGTCGGAGTGGGTGCCTTTGTGGGTTGTCCTGCAATCGAGGTTCGTGACGAGATCAGCTACGTGGACACGTGGGCGGTGGATTGCAAGGAACGTGCAGTCTACGTGGTGATTGACGAGGGTACGACGGGCATCGCAACGGGTATTTTTGATTTTTGCGAAAGAGTCCAGAGCGTCACGCTCCCAAGCAGCCTGCGCTACATTGGCGGAAGTGCGTTTTCGGGATTGACGCAGTTGACCGGGATTGAGATCCCGAACGGCGTGGAGGTGATCGGCGGAAACGCATTTGCCCAATGCACCAAGCTGACCTCCGTTGTGCTGCCCGACAGCGTTGGGGTGCTTGGCGGCGGGGTATTTCAGAATTGCACAAGTCTTGTCGAGGTAAAGTTTCCGAACCGTCTGACCGAGATCGGACAGAACATGTTCAGCGAGTGCATCTCGCTTGAACAGATCACAATTCCGGACGGTGTGACAAGCATAGGCCGCTTTGCCTTTTACGGTTGTAAGGCACTGAAGCGCGTGGTTCTTCCCGATAGTGTGGTCAGCATTGGCGATCAGGCGTTTTATTTCTGCTCGGCGCTGAGTGAGGTGAACATTCCGGACGGCGTGGAGAGCATCGGCGGCACAGCCTTCAACGGGTGCAGATCGCTGACCTTTATTGTCATCCCCAAAAGCGTGCGTACCATTGGTAAGAATGCTTTTATGGATTGTACCGAGCTTGTGGACGTTTGCTATACGGGCAGCCGCGAGGAATGGGCGAGGATCGAGATGTCGCGTACCGACGAGTGGCTGGACGACGTGATCATTTCTTATGATTACGTGCCGAGAGAATAAAGCAAAAAAGGGGCTGTATCAAAACAGCCCCTTTTCTGTACGGGGTATCGAGTGAAGAGGTTGCTGTGCAAACGTTATGATAAGCTTGCCGTAGCTACTCTCAACTGCCCATAGGGCATCACAGCTGTGCTTTACGCACCAAGCTGCGAGATCCGCATGACCGCGCAGGACATGTCGTCGCGGCTGCCCGATTCGCGGGCATGCAGGAGGATGGTCTCCTTGAGCACGGCGGGGTCCTTGGAGGGATGATTGCCAAGCAGGGAAAGCAGCCAGGGGCAATCCTCGTTGCCGCCCGTGACGCCGTCGCTGACCATGACGATCACGTCACCGTCCGAGAGCTCAAAGGGAATGATCTGTGCCTGCACCGCGTGCATGATGCCGATGGGCGGTGTGTGCGCCTTGATCTTGAGCAGCTGCTTACCGCGAATGACAAAGGCGGGAACCGCACCGCTTTTGATAAAATGCGCCGTGCCTGTGATCAGATCGATGCGCACCATATCCACGCCTACCGAGCATTCAGCCTCGGGGGCGTCGGAGTGCGAGCGCAGATAATTGTTGAGCATGCGCAACGAGATCTCGGGGCTGTTTCCCGCGTACAGCATCTTTTCAAGGAATACGGTGCAGACCTCGGCAGAGAAGGCGGCTTGCCTGCCGCTGCCCATGCCGTCGGTCAGGATGCCGTAAAAATACGAGCTCTTGCCCGCAAAGCAGGAAAGCGCGTCGCCCGAGGGGGATTCGGGGTCGATCTGCACCTCTGCAGAGGCGGGGATGACGCCTGTGTCAAAGGCCACGGAGAAGCGGTCGCGTGCACAAAGCATCATGACCGTGCTGTCCTTGGAGATCTCGAAAACGGGATCTCCGAGCGGTGTGCCGCATATATTTTCAATGGCTTGGCGTAGTGCGTCCGGCGTAGTGCGCCCCGCGCCAAAGCCTACGCCGCGCACGCAGATGCGCTTGGCACGCACGCCATTGACCACGATGCTGCCCACCGCGATGCCTTGATCGCTCAGGTATTTGAAAATTCGCTCGCCCGTTTCGGGGTCCGCACGGAATTCCTCGCCCTGCTCCTTGAGTGCGTCGGTCAACAGATCTGCGATCGCGCAGTAATCGGCGGCAAACACGTGCGTTTTTTCGGTGCGCAAGAGGGAAGCGGTCACGTCCGCGCAGTGCTCGTTTGCGGCTGAAACGATCCGCTCTGTGCGCGGGCAAGCCGAGAGCAGTGCCTCGGGCAGACAGGCAACGTCCGCCTTGCCCGCCAGATGTAAGGCAGAGGTCAGCTTGCCAATGCCCTCAAGCGTGGTGCTGTATTCCGATCCCCAGCAGATCTCTCTTTTGGGGCAATCCATGCAAGCACTTTCAAACGCACCGTCACAAATGCGTCGCAGATCCAACAGCGCAGGGCGTCGCAGCTTGTCCGAGAGCTGGTAAAAGGTCTCTGAAAGGCCTGTAAAGGCTTCCGCCATGCTTTCGGTGCGCTCGCATGCGCTTTGGTTACGGTTTTCCTGCGTAACCAGGCGTGCAAATTCGCTCTCTCCTGCAAAATCGCAATCCTCGGTGTCGTATTCGGCAGCATCGGCTGCAGGCAGCAGCCACTTATCTGCGGCAAACAGCAGAGCACCTGTGATCAGCACAGTGGGAAGAGCGGAGGCAAAGCCCCAAAAGCCACCGAGCAGCGCCGACCAGCCAAGCGCAAAAAGCAGGGATACGGCAAGTGCCAAGCGGTCGGAAAGCTGGGCGCACAGTGCCCAAAGCACCAGCCCGATGATAAAAATAGGGGAGTTGATCGGGTCAAATGCAATACCGCAGCCCACGGCACACATCATGCCCGCCACAAATCCGCGCCGCTTGAGCGCAAGATAGATGAAAAGCGACGCCAGCACCGCAGAGATCGGAACGCCGAAAAAGGCAAGCGTGCGCGCAGCAAAGACCGCACCCATGCAGACTGCGGTCAGTGCTACGTAGCCCGAAAGGCGGTGCTGCTTTTCCGGGACAAACAGCGGTACGATCAATCGGATTCCCAGAGGCACGGCCAGAAGCAGAAACAGCGTGCCAAACAGATCGAAATACTGAAAACCGCCAAGCGCGATGGCGAAGCCACCCGCAATCAGTGCACCGATCGCACCCGTCATCATGCGCAGGATGGGGGCTTCACCGAAAAGCTGAGGCTTTTGCACGTTGGGCTGGGTCTCGGGGAGTGCGGCCTTGCTTCCGAAAAAGCCGCCATCCTCGATCTGCAAAAGGGCTTTGCTGAATTTGTCGCTTGGCAGGGGAGGAAGATTGCGCAAATTGGCACGTCCGTTGCCTACCAGCAGCGTGACTGCAACGCGCAAGGTCAAAATCCCGATATAGGCGCAAAGATAGCCCCATGGGGCTTGGGTGAAGGGGAGCGAGGCACAAAGGCCCACAAAAATGTACGGAACCCCCGAGCTGCTTGCACACAAAAGGATCAGGCCTGCGGGGTAGGTGCCGAAAAAGGCACTCAATAAGCCCAGCAGCCAGGAGATCAGCATGATCCCACCGCCGCGGATCACGCTCATAAGGATCTGTCTGCGCCGTATGGCCGAGGCGGTGTGCAGGCGCATTTTGGTTTTGCTAAAGGCTTGTCCCGTATCGTGCGGGATGAATTCTGTGCTTTGTTGTTGCATACGTAGCTCCTTTTATCGGTGTTTTTGCATTTATTATAGCGGAAAAGCGCGCACTTTTTTGTCGGTGCGGCGCATGGAAAAACAACGCGGTCGGAGACGGTTTTTGCCAAATCTGCATGCAAACGGGAGGCGGATGCCGTTATGTGTGTCGAAAAACAGGTGCGGGGGTCGGGAAAGCGTGTAATTTTGTGCACGATTTGTGTAAAAACGGTTTACAGAACAGAACAAATGTGCTATAATAAAGCGTATGACTTTGAAAGAAAGGCAAGGTAGGATGCATGCGCAACAAAACGGTATGCTTTACGGGACACAGACAGATCAGTTCTGCGCATATGATGGCATTGCCCGAGCTGCTCAAGGCAGAGATTGCCAAGCAGGTTAAGGCGGGCGCTACGCATTTTCGTGCAGGCGGTGCGATCGGCTTTGATACCTTGGCTGCACTTTGCGTGCTGGAGCAAAAAAAGCAATATCCGCAGATCAAGCTGGATCTGATCCTGCCGTGCCGCGACCAGGATGCCGCATGGGGGGAGCAGGATCAGCACGCGTATCATTTTGTGCTGTCGCA
>JAFQUG010000126.1 GCA_017408625.1 Clostridia bacterium
ATCAGACCATGACTGAGGGTCTGGCGGCTGCTTACGAGGCGGCTGCACGCAAGGTTGGCGGCCGGTGCGCGCACGTGGGCAAGAGCTTTTTCGAGATCCGCAAGGCGTATCCCGAAATCGAGCTGTATGACCCCGACCTCTCGCATCCGTCCTATGCAGGCAGCTGTGTCGCGGCTTTGACTGTTTATAAAAATCTGACGGGAAAATTGCCAAGCAATACTGCTACATTAGCACTTGCTCCTTTGACCATTGCTCATTTATTGGAAGTTATTCAAACGGTTGAATGAAATCATAATACTTTTGGTATTTTGGCACTTGGCATAGACAGACGAGGCGAGGCAAATTTCAAGTTCATAGTACCATGGGGTAGGAATAGGCACCCCGCCCCGTCATCCTCGAGCAAGCGTTTTTTGCAAGATTCTTCGCTGCGCTCGAGAATGACAGCAAAAAACGCGCTGCGAAGGATCTTGGCGGCGTGGAAATGCAATCAGCAATCGTTAAGGAGAATAAAATGTTACTCTACATTATTCGCCACGGCGATCCCGACTACGAGACCGACTCTCTGACCGAACGCGGCATGCTGCAGGCCGAGGCAGTGGGCAAGAGAATGGCGGACGCGGGAATTACGCGCGTGTTTTCCTCGCCCATGGGCAGAGCACGGCAGACCGCTGAGCCGACCTGCAGACTGCTCGGGCTGGAATATACCGTCGAACCATGGGCACACGAGATCGGAGACGAGCACAGGATGACGCCGTATCCCGACGGTGAACTCAAATCGGTCTCCTTGGTGGATCGCGTGCATTTTCGCCGCGACGGCGGGATCGATCTTTCCTACGAGCGGGCGTTTGAAGCCCCCGGGTTTTCTACCTCCGGCATGAAGGCGGCGCAGGATACCATCACCGAGGGCGGTCGGGATTTTCTCGAACGCCTCGGATACAAGGAAGAGAACGGAATCTACCGCATCCTTGCGCCAAGTGACGACAAGGTCGCACTGTTTTGCCACGCGGGCATGGGCAGGATCTTTGTCTCACAGCTTCTGCACATTCCGCTGCATCTGATGTGGGCGGGGTTCAACTACACCCATTCGGGCGTGACCATCATTGAATTCAGAAACTCCAAGACCGGATACACCGTGCCGCGTCTGCTTTGCTACTCGGATATGTCTCATTTGTACGCTGCAGGACTGGACATGAAATACTGCGGCAGAACCGAAATTTAAAAACACGAAAGAAACACGCATATGAAAAGATTAACTACTATTTTCGGGGCTCTTTTGCTGGTGTTTGCGCTGCTTTGCAGCTGTGACGTGCTACCTGAGGGCTCTGAGGAGATCACAAGTGCACTGATCGGTGAGGAAACTGTTGAAACGGTCGTTACAACCGAAGAGGAAACGACCGAGCAAATGACTCCTGAGCAGACGACACCCGAGGAAACGACCGAAGAGATCACGACCGAAGAGATCACGACCGAAGAGATTACAACTGAAGAAATCACGACCGAAGCGGAGACCACGGCGCCGAGCGAGCCGCCCGAGGATCCTTACGTCAATATGTCGGCGACGGAATTCTATAGCGATTACGAGCCTGCGGACGATTATTGGGACGCCTATTACCGTACGCAGCACGGCTTTATGTCCGGCTCGATCGAGCCCCAGGATCAAAAGCCCACGGTTGCCGATTATCAGCCCATGGAGGATGGCAAATACGTGCGCAACACGTACTCGTATTTCTCGGCTGACGGCAATACCTATTATATCGTGGATGGATACGGTGAGGTGGTCAGCCAAGTGTTCAAGGGTGCTGCGTACGTCTCTTTGGAAGAGGTGGCGGCTTACGTGTTTGCCTTTGGCGACATCCCCGCAAATTATTCCTCGTCCAAACGAACCGATCCCGACGATAGTATTTGGGGAGAGTATCTGCGCGTCAATCATACCAAATTCTCGGGTAATACCACCAAATATCCCTACGAGCCTGAGCTGCCTGACATCAGCGGATGCGGAGGCCGACTGGAATATTACGAGATCGATATCGGCACGACGGGTACGGATTGCGATCCTCAATACCGCCCCGACGTCTATAATGATGGACACAGCATCACGCGCGGTGCGGCCCGTATCGTATATGCGCGCTTTGACGTCAACGGAGACAAGATCATTGATACAAACGAGCGCTACGTGTTCTACACCTATAATCACTATAACGATTTTCAGGAGTACCTGAATTATTACGGCGGTTGGGGAGAGATGTTCGGCAATATTACGGGAGGCGGTAAGATCTCCAGTAAATACGATTGTAATCCCACGCCCTACGTGCCCGTGGTGCGCCGTGATCTGGTGACGGGAAGTGATCAGTCTGCACGCTTCGCGGTATATTACTACGTGCCCAAGTTTGCACTTGATATGGTGGCGTAAATGAAGCATGCTCCGTTTTCTCTTGAAGTGCCGGGGGCACGCGTTTGCGTGCTGATGGTGCACGGCTTTTTGGGGAGTCCGCATCATTTTGATATGCTTTTGCCGTATATTCCCGCGGATTGGGAGGTGCAAAGTATACAACTGGACGGACACGGCGGTGCATTGCGCGATTTTGCGCATACGAGCCGGGAAAAATGGGAATCACAGGTAGAGCGGGAGGTTGCGCGTGCTTGCGAGCTCTTCGACCGTGTGGTGATCGTGGCGCATTCCATGGGATGCATGTTGACCGCCAACGCTTCTGTTAAGCTGGGAGTGGAGCACAAGATCGCCGGCATGCTGTTTTTGGGAGCTGCACTGTATCCCAAGTGCGATCCGCCCATTGTCAAAACTGCGATCCGTATGATCAATTGCAACCCGGACGGCGAGGACGCAGCCATGGCTGCAGCGCGCGCATGCTGCGGCGTTGAGGTGTATCAGATCAGTCTTGGGGAATTTTTGTCCTGCGCACCGCGCTTTTTGGATCTGTTCGCCATTTCAAGATACACGCGTAAGCGGATCAGCTCCTACGATCTGCCCATGATCGCGCTGCAATCCTATCGGGACGAGGTGGTTGGACGCAGATCGATCAAGCCCTTTGAGAAGAATCCGAGTGCGAAATGTGAATTTTTGCCCGGCTCGAGTCATTTTTACTATACGCCCGAGGATGCGGCACGCATTTGTCACGTGTTTGAGGAACTTGTAGCCGACGTGTGCAAAAATCTGCAAAAAGTCTGATCTGCCAATTGACAAAGATTAAAGATTTTAGTATAATAAAGACAAGAATCATGCGTGACCTGAGTGACACGCTCAAGAAAAGAGAGGAACGCTTATGTACAGAATAGGAATTGATCTTGGTGGAACCAATATCGCCGCAGGAATTGTTGACGGCGAGTACCGTATCGTATGCAAGGCCAGCGTGCCCACCGAGGCACAGCGTCCCGCGGAGCAGATCGCAGCAAGCATTGCAGAGCTGTGCCATAAGGTCTGCGCTGATTTCGGCATTACAGTAGATGATATCGATTCGGTTGGTATCGCTTCACCCGGTATCTGCAATCACGATACCGGCGTGGTGGAATATGCAAACAATTTGCCTTTCCACAAGTTTGCCATTTGCGATTTGATCAAGAAGGATTTCCCCGCAAAGGAATTCCATATTGAGAACGATGCCAATGCCGCTGCTTGGGGTGAGGCAATCGCGGGTGCTGCAAAGGGGAGCTCCAATTCTGTTATGATCACGCTTGGCACAGGTGTTGGCGGCGGTATCATCATTGATAATAAGGTTTATTCCGGCTTTAACTATGCAGGTGCAGAGCTTGGACACATTGTGATCGTCAAGAATGGCGCCCCTTGCTCCTGCGGCAGAAAGGGCTGCTGGGAGGCTTATAGCTCGGCAACTGCGCTCATCCGTATGACGTGCGAGAAGATCGATGAATGTGAGCAGAGCGGCAGAGCAACGTTGATGAGTCAGATGGTAGCTGAGAAGGGCAAGGTGTCCGGAAGAACTGCATTTGACGCGTTGCGTGCAGGTGACGAGGCTGCCAAGG
>JAFQUG010000127.1 GCA_017408625.1 Clostridia bacterium
CGCGTTCGTCGGCCATAGCGGCCTTGATATTCCGCACCGAGCGCGCCATATCCGCAAGGGGTGCTGCCGAGACGGTGGGACAGATGGTGGTAGTGCCGTGCGCAAGGTGGAAATTGCACCCCGCCACGATCTGCTCCACGCTGCCCTCAAAGGGGTTGCCCCCGCCTCCATGCGTATGCATATCGATAAAGCCCGCGCTGACGTAGCAGCCGGTGGCATCGTATTCACACTCTGCAGGCATGTTTTCTTTGCTGACGCTTATGATCCTCTCTCCCTCTACGTACACGTAGCCGTCAAAAAAACCGTCCTGCAGAATGATTTTATCGCTCTTGATCTTAATCATACAGACTCCTTACAAAAGTGCACTGCTGTCCGGATCGAGATACAGCACAGCGCTTGCATGGCGTCGCAACGCCGTGGCGGGGCAATGCTCCCCGATCTCCCCCTTCAGTGTGGCGCGCACCGCCTGTGCCTTGGTGGCGGCAGGCACGATGCAAAACAGGTGCTTCCCCGCAAGCAACGCGGGCACGGTCAGGGTAATGGCTGTTTTGGGTACGTCGTCAAGCGTGGCAAAGCAGCCGTCGTGCACCTGCTGGTTACGGCAGATCTCGTCAAGAGCCACCGGCTTGACAAGGTAAGGATCGCAAAAATCCGCCACGGGCGGGTCGTTGAAGGCAATGTGGCCATTCTCGCCAATGCCCATGACCACCACGTCCACCGGATACTTTTTCAAAAGCTCGGAGTATCGCGCACATTCGGCCTCGGCATCGGGGGCGGTGGCATCAATATACTGCACGCTCGCCATATCCACAAGCCCGAAAATATGTTCCCGCAAGAAATTGCCAAACGCCTGTGGCGCACCGGCCGCAAGGCCGATATACTCGTCCATGTGGAAGGCATTGACGCGCTCCCACGGAATTTTCTTGTCGGCTGCAAGCGCGGCCAGCACCTCGTTTTGCGAGGGCGCGGCAGCAAAAATGACGTTGACCTTATCCTTTTTTTGCATCAGAGCAAGCAGGCAGGCCTTGATATCCTCGGCGGCAGCTGCGCCCATCCGGGCTCTGCTGTCGTGTATTTGTACATTCAAAAGATCTGTTTTGAAGCTTCTCATGCCGTAGCCTCCCGAAATTTCTGTACTGCATCCGCAAACGCCGCCTTGGCATCGGGATACTTGTAAGGATTTTCAAATCCGCGACCCACAAGCGCATTCAAGCCGTCAAAGGTCTGCAAATGCGGCTCCAGCGAGACGAAAAAATCCTCGCTTGCATAGCTCTTGTGCCCTGCAAGGATCTCTGCAATGCATGCCTCGCCCTTCCCCGGCGGTACGATCGCGCCCGCATACAAGGCGTCCTTGATATGGAAATAGGCCACGTGATCCTGCAGCATTTGATAGGCAGCCACGGGCTCGACGCCCTCCAGCACAAAGTTGCCCATGTCAAACACGCACGCAAGACGGCCGCCAAAATGTCGGGCAAGCTCTAAGCAACGCTCGGGCACGTCTCCGTAAACGCGCGCTTCGTTTTCGTGGCACAGCACCACGCCGTACTCGTCGGCCATGTCCAGAAGGTGCGCCAGCGCGTCAAGCACACGCTCGCGGCAATCGGTGATCTTCATACCTGCAGGCGCGTAAAAGCTGAATACGCGCACGTACCGTGCGCCCATCAGCTTTGCTGTCGCGAACACGCGACGTGCCATGGCGAAATGCGCCTCCAAATCGCCGTCCAGCGCAATCTTACCGATGGGCGAGCCGATGGCAGATGCGCGGATGCCGTAGCTCTCCAGGGTCTGCTTGACTCTTAAGATCTCCTCGTCCGTCAGCGTGGAAACATTCTTTCCGTCCACACCGCGGATCTCAATAAAGTCAATGCCAAAGCGGGAGAGCGCCGCCACCTGCTCCTCAAACGACGCGGCGTACTCGTCCGCAAAGGCGGACATGATATATTGACTCATACCGACTCCTTACAGCTCTATGCGGCCGACGGCCTCTTCCCTGCCGCTTTGCAGAGAACGGTCGATGGCGTTCATGATAAACACGGGCGAGAAAAACTCCGCAAAGGAAAGCGGTGAAGGATTTCCGCCAAGCAGGCCGTAATACTCGGCAAACTCACGTGCAAACCACTCGTCGGTGCTGGGGATGCTATAGCACTCCGTCCCCGACTCGGACATAAGGCAGGCCGCGTAATTGTAGTTGTTGTCACAGAAAAGCCCTGTGCAATCGAAATTTTCGTAATGGAACAGCACGTGGATGCAGTCGCCGTTTTGCTTGGCGGTCACGCTGAGCGGAAATCTGCCGAAGATCTCGCATACCATCTCCACCAAGTGCTGCGCGTAGAAATAAAAGCCGCCGTATGCATTGACGCTCTGATAAGGCGCGCGGACAAAGCCGCCAAGCGTCCTGCCGCCGACCTGCTCCACGGCTGCCTTGCGCAGCTGAGCGACATACGTATCCTGCCCAAGCGACGAGCCGCCGGACACGCGCACGTGGTTTTTGGCAAGCTCTGCGGCAAACTCGCACGCATCCTGCTCGGACACGGTAATCGGCTTATCCACAAACATGGGAATGCCGCTCTCCATATAAGGCTTTGCGTATTCATAATGGTGATTTCCGTGGCGCGCGGTAATGATCAAACCGTCGATCTGCCCGACAGCATCCGCATAGTGCGCAAGAACAGGCACGTCAAAGGCATCGTGCAGCTTTTGCGCAGCCTCGGTATCGTCGCTGTAAACGCCCACCACCTGCACGTCCGCGTATGCCGCATTCTCGCGGATCTCGCGCAAAAACGCGTTGGCATGGGAGTTTTCACAGCCCAGAATGGCAATTCTTTTCATAATCTTTCCCTCAGAATTTCAGCGGCAGAGGATTCTGCGCATGTACCGTTTCGATGACCGAAATCACGGCAGCCGCCATCTCGGGCGTGACCGTCATCTCCTTGCCCTCGGTAATCTTGTCATAGATCTGCTTGTACATCTTTGCCGTGCCCACGTCAAAGGCGGTACCGTTAAATTGCGCCGACTCCTGATGACGGATCAGCTGCTCCCCGCAATAGATGGGGTTGCCCGCCTCGTCGCGCAAGGAGCCCTCAACCACGGGACGCTCGGGATTCTCCCCCTCTTTGATATAGACCATTTCATAGGACGCGGGCGTGGCCTTGAGCGTGCCCAGCGTACCCTGGATCTTGACGTTGTAATTGGCAAACGCGTCGATCGAGGAGATCTCAATATCCACAAGCGGCTTGTCGGGTGTGGCGATCAGGATCTTGGCATAGTCGTCCGCGTCGCCGCTTGTCAGCGCGGTATCCAGCTTGCTGTACACCACCTGCGCGTGCGGATCAAAGTCCACAAAACCCAGTGCCATACCTACAGGGTGAGGCCCTGTGTTATACGTGCTGCCCGCACACTTTTTCTGCAGGGTCTGCCAGTCCCAACGGCGGGCAAATCCGTTATAGCGAATGCTGATCTGCTTGACCTGCCCCAGCTTGCCCGACTTGATCGTGTCATAGCAGAATTCATAAAAGGGCGCAAGGAAGGTCTGCTGGAATACCGCCAGCAAAACGCCCTCTCGCTTGGCGATCTGCAAAAGCTCATCGCACTCGTAGCGCGAACGCGCAAACGGCTTTTCGACCAATACGTTTTTGCCGTGCAGCAAAAGATCCTTGGTAATGGGATAATGCATCTCGGAATAGGATGCGTTGACTACCAAATCCACGTCGTCAAAGGAGAAAAGCTCACGGTAATCGGAAAGCGTGATGCATCCGGGGTATTCTTTCTCGGCCACCTCTCGGCGATGCGCATCCATATCCACCACGTACTTGACGGTATAGTACAGATTATCCTGACTGCACATATAAGTGCCGTGAATGTTATGTCCGCTTCTTCCCTGACCAATGATGGCAACGTTGAGCTTTTTCATGTTCCTGCTCCTTTCAAAAATTCCTCATTTATTGTTTCAAGTGTACCATTTTTATATGGGTTTGTCAAGCAAAATTTGCCTTTACAATTCGTAAAATCCGTGCTATAATGAATCAAGATCAAACACGGGAGGCACACCATGCAAAAGCACTTTGACGACCGTAAATACATCAACCGCGACACCTATCTCCGTTATGCCAACACCAACGAGGCGTTTTTGACGCTGCCCTTGCGCGGCGTGGTGCTGGAGCTGCCGGGACTTGGCGGCGGCTCATGCCTTGGCGGCTGTCCCGAGCCATGCAGCTATGATGCAGAGCATGCCAAGGATTTCGGCAAACACGGCATCCTGTTGGCATACCTCTTCCCCGGCCCCTGGAGCTGGGGCAACAAGGGCGCTGTGCGCATGGGAGACGC
>JAFQUG010000128.1 GCA_017408625.1 Clostridia bacterium
ACTGTAATCCTCAAAGGGTGGCAGATCGTCGGTGCTGCGATAGAAGGTCACGGGCAATCGACCGCTTGGTGACGACTTTCCGAACAGAATATCCGCAAGCGCTCTTCCACCCTCTGCGCCCGGATAAAATTGCTGCACTACTGCATTGCAATTCTCGTCCGCATAAGAAAGATTGACGCAGCTACCGCTGACGTTTACCAGCACAGTGGGTTTTCCGACAGCAACGACGCGACGTATCAGCTCCTGCTGACGAGCGGGAAGTTCAATGTCAGCACGGTCGCCGCAGTTTGCGCTGTTGGGGGCATCTATGCCTTCCTCGCCCTCCATCGACGGATTGAGCCCCACGCAAAGGATGACCACGTCTGCTCGCTCTGCCGTAACCACCGCCTCGCGGTATATATCCGACATTTGCGAGGTGGTGCTGGGAAATACGCCTGCGGAATAGAGCACGCGCGCGTCGGTGGCCTCCTGGATCCCACGCAGGATCGTGGCGTAGTCGGAGGGGATCCCGTTGTAGTTGCCGAGCAGGGTGCTGACGTTGTCTGCATTCGGACCGATCACGGCGATCGTCTTGGGGGTCTTCAAGGGCAAAATGCCGTCGTTTTTCAGCAACACGATGCTCTCGCGTGCCATTTGACGGTTGAGCGCACGGTGCGCATCACATTCAACACAGTCGTAGGAAATGTTGTTGTACTCGCAATCCTCGTCAAACATTCCCAGACGGAAGCGTGTTTCAAAAAGCTTTTCGCAGGCTTTCGTAATGGTCTCCTCGCTGACAAGGCCCATTGCATAAGCTTGCGGCAGCTCACGATAGGAAGTTCCAATGTTCAAGTGGCAGCCGGCGTTTAGCGCAAAAGCGGCGCTTTCGACCTCGTTTTTTGTAAACTTGTGCCCCTCGTGGATGTCTTTTACAGAGCCTGCATCCGACACCATATAGCCTTGAAAGCCCCATTCGCCGTAAAGGATATCTTCAACCAGATGCTTGCCGCCCGTGGCAGGCTCGCCGTTGACCGCATTATACGCCCCCATAACGGATGCCGCGTCGGCGTGGTCGATGCAGTATTTGAATGCATACAAATAGGTCTCACGCAGATCCTTTTCGCTGACGACCGCGTTAAAGCCGTGGCGCTTGCCCTCAGGACCGCTGTGAACGGCAAAATGCTTGAGCGTGGTGTCGACTTTTCGATATTTGCTCTTGCCGTTGCCCTGCATACCGCGCACGTATGCCGCGCCCATTCGACCCGTCAGATATGGATCCTCGCCAAAGGTTTCCTGCCCTCTGCCCCAACGAGGATCGCGGAAAATATTGATGTTGGGGGCGCACTCGGTCAGGCCCTGATAGATCTCGGTGCCGCCAAATTTTTTGTATACATTGTATTTTGCGCGAGCCTCATCGGATATGACGTCTCCAACCTGCTCCAGCAGATCGTCGTTAAAGGAAGATGCCATAGCGATGGCTTGGGGAAACACCGTTGCCGTTCCTGCGCGTGCCACGCCGTGCAATGCCTCGTTCCACCAATCGTATGACGGTACGCCAAGGCGTTCGATGGCAGGTGCTTTGTTGCAAAGCTGTGCCATTCTTTCTTCTAACGTCATTTTTGATACGAGCTCTTTCGCTCTTTCTGCAAAATTCATAGCAATCCTCCCTCGATGCTTTTGTATCCTCCATTTTACAGAAAAACACTTGACAAGTCTAGCAACTTCCAATATAATATATAGACAATATTTTGTTTTTGGAGAAGCTATGCTCTATCAATTTAATAACTCCTTGCGCGGAGATACGGTAAAAATACTTTGCGGTCGTTCAATCCGGTTTCAGCCGCATCTGCACAACAGCTTCGAGCTTGTCGCGGCAAAAGAAAAGGGACTTCATATTCGCGTAGATGGCAATGACTATATGCTTGATACAGGCAAAGCACTTCTGATCTTTCCCAATCAAATACACGAATATGTTGAGGCGGGTGCTGATAGCATTATCTGCATCTTTTCGCCCGAGATTGTCAGCTCGTACAGCTCAACGCTCTCGCAATACGTGCCCGAGTCCAATTTGTTTACGCCACCGAACGCATGCTTAAGTGCCCTTTCTCATCTACAGCAATCACAAAATGTCCTGCCCGCGCAAGGGCTTTTATACCTTCTTTGCAGCGTTTTTCACGAGACTGCCATGTATGTGAGGCGACCCGACAGAGACTGCTCCTTAATTGAAAAAATTTTTCGTTTCGTAGATTCAAACCATAAAGGCGATTGCACGCTTGAGGCGTTAGCCGCTCACACGTCGTACAACTATTCCTATCTTTCCAAATACTTCAAGCAATACACGGGCATCCGCTTTATCGAATATGTCAACCATTATCGTGTCAATGAGGCGCGCTTTCTCTTGCGGTATTCTAACAAGACAATTTTAAGCGTTGCACTTGAGTGTGGCTTCGATTCTCTACGAAATTTCAACCGTGTTTTCAAAAAGATCGCAGAACAGACGCCAAGCGAATAT
The DNA here is from genome assembly GCA_017408625.1 of Clostridia bacterium. The sequence continues at coordinate 2,492 of JAFQUG010000128.1, forward strand.
CGGCGTACGATGACGATGATGTGATCAAAGAGCATATTGATAATCTCGTTCTTTTCGTAAATGCATTGGCAGAATGACATCTTTTCCGTCAACACGTGCCAAACAAAAGAGCACTGCGATAGCAGTGCTCTTTTGTTTGGAAATGAAGCGCGCTGACGCGCGTGAAGCGAGTTGCGAAGCAACTCATGAAGCAGG
>JAFQUG010000129.1 GCA_017408625.1 Clostridia bacterium
ATCGCGGGCAACACCTCGCCTGCAAGAATCCCCACGGTCAGCTCTCTGCCCGCAATTCTCTTCTCCACCAGCACGTATCTTTCATATTTGGCAGCCGCCTGCATGGCATTGGCAAATTGCCCGGCATTATCTACCATGGACACGCCCACGCTCGAGCCTCCCGAGCAGGGCTTGACCACGCACGGATATCCGATATGTGCGGGAGCCTCTTCGGGTACGCCGCGCGTCAGATCCACCAGCTCCCATGTAGGGGTAGGCACACCCGCACCCACCAGCATTTTCTTGGCGAGGTCCTTATCCATAGCCAAAAGGCTACCCACGTAGCCCGAGCCCGTATAACGGATGCCGAACGAATCCAGCGTTGCCTGCAGCTGGCCGTTCTCTCCCATATCTCCGTGCAACGCCATAAACACCACGTCTGCATATTTGCAAAGTGGGATCACGTTGGCACCGATCTTGGCCTCACCGTTTCCGCTTGCTGCCTTGAGTGCCGCCAGATCGGGCACCTGCTCGCTGACGCTGTGCGCAGGATAAGGCTCGGTCACAAAGCATTCATCCATGCCCTTTTGGCTCAGATGCATGCCAAGATATACGTCCAGAAGGCAAACTCTGTGCCCGCGTCGGATCAGCGCATTGGCGATCAGCGAGCCGGAGGTCAGCGAAACGTCTCTTTCGGGGGAAAGTCCGCCCATCAAAACCACGATGTTCAAAATATATTTCTCCTTTAGTCAATGATATTTCCGAATGATTGCCACACGGGGATTGCCGCCAAGATCGCGCTCCACCGTACAGGCAAAGCCAAGCTCTGCCGCCAAGGAACAGATCGCCTGCTCCTGGTCGTAGCCAATCTCGAAGATCCAAAGCCCGTCGGGCTTTAGTACATGCTCACTCTGTGACAAAAAATGCTTGTAAAAGCGCATACCATCCTCTCCACCGTCCAAAGCAGCCTGCGGCTCGTGCGCAAGCTCGGGTGCAAGGCCCTTGACCACCTCGGTGGGTATGTAGGGGGGATTTGACAGAATACAGTCGAATTTTTGCGCAAATGCGCCGTCAAGCGGCTGCAAAAGATCCAGAAGCACAAGCTCTGCGCGCGCTTCGACACCGTTTGCGGTGCAGTTTTTACGCGCCATTTCCAGCGTATTTTCAAACGCATCCACCGCGACAGCAGTCGTGTCGGGGCGACTTACAAGCACAGCCGTGACGATGCAGCCGCTACCCGTGCAAAAATCGGCAAAACGTGCGTCGGGGGGCAAAAGAGCGATAGCCTTCTCGACCAGCAGCTCAGTATCCGGCCGCGGGATCAGACAATCGGAACTGACCGAAAATGGTAATCCGAAAAACTCCCACTCACCCAGCAAATACTGTAAGGGCTCATGCTGCAATCTTTTTTCTACAGCTTTTTTCAAGGCTTCGCTCGAAAAATCCTGATGCTTGCAAAACGGCAGCTCGGATGCCTTAACACCGCAAAAATGCATAAGCAGCAGCCCTGCTTCAAACGGTGCGTTATCAATGCCTGCGTCTTCGAGCAGTTCACAGATCTCACGGTATTTCAAGCCTTGTCCCTCCTTATTACAGCACTTACGCATATTATATCATATCTCTGCCGTTCTGTCACACTTTTTTTGGAGATTCTCAAAAAAAATTGTTCGAACTCAAAGCATTGGCAAATAAATGTGAAATAATTGAAAATTTTTTTGCCAAATGATAAATTTTCAACAATATTCGAGAAAAAAGCACTTGATTTTCACGCGGAAATACTGTATACTGTATATGGAAAACTTTTTTGGAGGTAACATACATGGAACAAAAGAACAAAAATAATGTTTGGAAGATCGTCCTGATCTCTTTAGCCGTTGCGGCAGTTGTTGCAGTCGGCATCGTAATCCTGGTTAAGGTCATCAAGAAGAAGAAGGCAGCGAAGCAGCTGGTACTGGAATGGGATGACGAAGATGCTTTTGAAAAGTGTATGAACGGACACGATGATTGCGAGATCGTTGTCATTTCTGATCAGGAATAAGACTTTCTAAAATTGATATTATCAAGCCCTGCATTGTAATGCAGGGCTCTTTTCTACTCTGCCCGAAAATTCTCTTAACAAATTTTCTCTCACCCATTGACAGCGTAACATTGTTATGCTATAATGGTCTCGTAACATTGTTACGCTGCTGAAAAGGAGGCGTTATGGAACAGGAACTCATTTCAAAAAAGGAGCTTTTGGAGCGTTACGGCATCTCTTACGGCGCACTGTACCGTTGGAAGCGAAAGGGTCTGATCCCCGAAGATTGGTTTATCAAAAAATCCACGGTCACGGGTCAGGAAACCTTTTTTCCTAAGGCATTGATCTGCGAGCGCGTGGAGCTGATCCGGAATCAAAAGGATGAGCTATCGCTTGATGAGCTTGCGGGAGAATTCAACAGAGCATCAAAAAAAGCAGCGGTGCTGACCGTCAAGACCGTATACGGGGACCGCACCTTTTCCCTTTCAGACGTACAAGGCATCACGCTTGACAAGGGCGACGGAACGGTGGTCGATCTGACACATCTGATCAAGTAAAACAGGAGGAAAACAATTATGGATATGAAAATTTCGGGCAGCGGAAGTATTCCCGCAGGCGAATATGACGTTATTAAAATCAGCGGCAGCGGTACCATGGAAGGCAACGTCAAATGCAAAGCGCTGCACATTTCCGGCTCCGCCAACTCAAGCGGCCCGGTAGAGTGCAGCGGTGAGATCCACATTTCCGGCGCATGTGATTTTGACAAGGATATTCTTACCAACACTTTACACGTTTCGGGAGCGATCAATTGCGATGGGAGCATTCACGCGACGGATAACGTTCATCTTTCCGGCGGTGTCAACGTAGACGGAGATCTGAAATGCGTTACGCTTGATGCACACGGTGGCTTGAACGTAGACGGCGATATTGAAGCTGAGACTGCATCTATTCACGGCAGTGCGTGCTGCGGTGGTCTTCTCAATGCCGAGAGTATTGAAATAGATACCCGCGATGCATGCGCAATCGGCAGCATCGGCGGCAGTAAAATTGTGATCAAATACAGAAAACGAAAGTTTTTCAAGAATCTTGTCACAATCAACTTCAACAATAAGCAGGTGCGTGGTGTTGAAGTGGAGCAATCCATCGAGGGTGACGAGATCGACATTGAGAACGTCACATGCCCTCGCGTTTCGGGCAGATGCGTGACTTTGGGCGAGGGCTGTGAGATCGAGCTTTTGCAGTATAGCGAGAAATACGAGATCCACGAAAAAGCCAAGGTTGGCAGGATCGAGAGGATTTGATCAATTTTATATTTTACGTCAAAACAACCGAAGGGGGCGACGTCCTCGACGCTCCGGGC
>JAFQUG010000130.1 GCA_017408625.1 Clostridia bacterium
AGCCGTCCCCACAGGGGAAGGAGGGCTCCCACAGCGTAGCGCTGTGGGAGGAAGGGGTGGTCTGACGGATTAGGACAAGCGAAGAACCGACGCAGTTTCTTCACCGATCAACGATATTTATTAAAAAAATACTACTTTCCCGTCTTTTTTCGCTTCGGCCCCTTCCTCCCACGACGCTACGCTGTGGGAGCCCTCCTTCCCCTGTGGGGACGGCTTTTTTTCGCGAGTCCGACATTCTTCACTTCACAAGTCCGTTTTCGGCATGACGTCAGCTCCTACGCTCATGATGGACCGTCGGGGACGCCGGTCCCTACAAGGCGTTGCTGTGGGACGGGCAGTTCGTCGGTACGTGCTTTGGAATCACTCTTGCATTTCGCTTGGAACCGTGCTATAATGATTTCATAAAAATTTTTCGATCCACCCAACCTTTTGCCAAAATCCGGAGTCTTATAAGTGAAGCCCCAAAAAAAGACACCGAGAAAGGAAATGCACATGAACAGGTACCAAGATAAGAAAGACAACGTATTGGTTGAGATGACGCTGCTTGGCAACTCCGAGGCGTTTGACGCGCTGGTGCTGCGGCATCAGAATGCGGTCAAGGGCACGGCGTACAAGGTTACGGGCAACGCGTTCTCCGCAGAGGACGCGTCGCAGGATGCCTTTGTTTCCGCCTGGGTCAATCTCGCCTCGCTCAAGGATCCCTCGCTGTTTGGCTCCTGGGTTTGCTCGATTGCAAAAAATCACGCCAAGAGTCTGGTCATGCATTACAGAAGCGTCACGGCGGATATCAGCTTGCACCTTTTGGAGAATCTGGATCTTGACGGCGAGGATGAAAGCGGTCTTGACGCGCTGACAGGCGTTGTGGGCGTGGCGGAGGCCATGCGCGACGAGCAGCTGCACCTGTACGTGGACGCCTTGAGCGATAAGATCCGCGAGGCGATTGAGTTGCATTACTTTCAAGGAATGTCTGTTGCCGAGATTGCCGCAAAGCTTTCCGTACCGGTGGGAACTGTCAAGTGGCGTCTTTGCGAGGGGCGTAAGCAACTGAGAAAGGAATACGGTATGATCGAAAAGGAATACGACGAAAACAAGACCTTGGTACAGCGCGTGCGCGAGCAGGTGGAGCATCTCAAGCTGTGGCGTATCAAGAATGACAAAACAGGCTTTGAGTCCGAGTACCGCGCGGTGCTTTCTTCGGTAGAGAGTCTTGAGGAGTCGGGCGAAAAGCAGCACATGCTTGCCGACGTGCTCATCCTTGGCTATTGGTGGCTGCCCGGTCAGGCAAACGACGAGGTACTGGCAAAAATCAAGGCCTCGGCCATCGCAGGACATAACGAGTCGGTAATGCAGTGCGTGATTCCCAAGGAATACGCGAAATATAAGGGCGAGGAACGCCTTGCCTTCATGCGCGACACGCAGATCCCCGAGCTTGAGCGGCACGGCTTTGTCAAGGCCGTGGGCTATACGTGGTTCTGGTACGGCTGCTACAGCATGGACGAGAATCACACAGAGCAGGGCATGGATGCGTTTGGAAAGGTGTTGGAGCTTCTGACACCCGAGGACGTGTACTATGCAAACGCCCAATCCGCACTTTGGGTTGAGCAGAAAAAGGCAAATGCTCCTAAAAACGAAGCATTTGACCGTGACGGGATAGGGTACGGTACGCGCGGTGAGGTCTATCAGTACGTTGGCAAAAAGCTGTACTTTTGGGAGCAGCCCGGATACAGCCGCGGCGGCACGGCAGAGCTCAACGAATCTTTGTTCTGGAACACCTCTCTTTGTGACGGACTTTTGTATGATCCCGCGCTGCTCCCGGGGCAGAGCGTCAAGGCATCGGATGGCAGGATGACGCTGACATGCCTTGAAAACGACGTGACCGTCACGGTAGCGGCAGGTACGTTTGCGCATTGCACGGTGTATGAGATGGTTGGCAACCGTTATGATACTACCTATACCAAAACCGTGTTCGCTCCCGGTGTGGGCTTGATTTCGCAGATGACCACGCGTTATAGCCAAACCAACAGCTGGGAGCTGAGCCATTACAAGATCTGCGGTGGGGAAGGAATCGTGCCTTTTGCGCCCGGAAACCGCTGGGAATACGTTTGCACGGATAAGGATTCTCCCTTCGTGTATACTGCGGAGAACTATTTTGAGGTTACCTCCTACAAAAACGGCAGAGCGGTGGTCAGCAACTGCTACTTTGCACAGGTCACGGGCTATACCGATACCTGGCAGGGTCACATTCTCAATGCGCGTCACAATTATATCTATCCCAAGGACGGCAAATGGCTGCTGCGCGACGTCAGCGGCATGATGAAGCGCGCGGCTGAGCTGGCAGAGACCAAGCGTCAGAAGGTGCATACCGCCATTGCGGCCGAGGTCATGCAGCGCATCTGGGATACCGATCCCGATGCAAATCCCGACTTCACCGAATTCGGCAGATGGAATTTCTTCACTCCTTATACGCTTCTTCGTGATAAGAAGGGCTATGCCTGGGACGAAAACTGGCGTTACTCGTTTGAAGGCAAGGATATGGCAAAGTGCGCGGATTATGAATTCTGCGTGCTGCACAATCACCTTTATAGCATTTTGGCAGACGCAACGGGATATTTGTGGTGTGATGCATGGATTCCGGGCTATCACTTGGAATCCAAGCAGGTTGATTATGACGGTGGCGGCAGAAGAAAGGTAGACCTGACGCTGGACGTGCTTGACGATTGCACGGTGACGGTTGAGGCCGGCACGTTTGAGGGATGTCGACACATCGCGATTGATCTGCGCGGCCTGGAGGCAACGGGCTGGGGCTATCGCGGCGGCAAGAAGGAATACTGGTTTGCGCCCGGTGTGGGCATTGTCAAAATGACCGCGCTTTACAAGGGCGACACGTTGCAGGACATCTGGGAGCTGACCGAGTATCGCGGCACGGGCGAAGGATTTTTCCCCGCAGAGGACGGCATGTTCCGCCGTTACGAGTCCAAATTCTCGGGCAACGGCGTGCATGCATCGGTAGAGTACACCTTTGACGAGGAAAACGGCGAAATGGTCATTTTCCGCAATGCGCTGGGCAATCAGGACAGAGCGTGCTGGGAGGCAGGCCCGATCGAAGCCCCCGAGGAGCAATGGTATAAGAAAAGTGAAGCATAAAAAACAAGAAAGGGGCTGAAAAGCCCCTTTCGGTTATGTAAAGCAAATGCATGGATAGGCGACAAATGTCAGTAAAAGTAAACCGTCCGTCTGTAGGGGGCGAGTCCCCGACGCCCCGGGTAGGCACAAGGAACTCATTACACAGAAAAAAGTAGTTTGTGCAGGCGGGCTGTCGGGGACGTCAGCCCCTACCGACGGGCGGTTTGCGCGTCGTATGTGAAAACAGGCATGAAAAAGCCGCTCTTTTGAGCGGCTTTTTCATAATTCTGCATTTTGCATTCTGCATTTTGCATTCTGCATTTTGCATTCTGCATTTTGCATTCTGCATTTTGCATTCTGCATTTAATTGCTCCATCCGCCGTCCTCGATATACTGTGCAATCAAGTCGCGTGCAAAGGTGGTCTGATCATAGGTGTCGATCACGGTCAGGCGGTTGGGCGCGTAGGAGGAGCAATAGGAATCGGTGACGATATAATAGGTCGCATTTCGGTCAATCGAGCCTTGCATCTCCTTGCCGTATTCGCTCAGCGTGATGTAATAATTGGAGTTATTGGTATTGATGAATTTGCTCAGCAGATCCGAGCCCTTGATCGAGCAGAGCACGATCTGATTGTCAAAGGGGAGAAGCATTTGCAGATCGGCATACTGCACCTCGCCTGCGGCAAGGTCGTAAGGCGAGCGGGTGGAGATAAAGCCGCCGCCAAGCACCAAGTCGTATTGCTCGCCCCAACGCTCCAGACCGTATGCGAGGTAGAGGTCAGCCACCTTTTGCTTGATCTGATCAGAATAGCGGGTCTTGGCATTGACGCCCAGTATCGCGTCTCCTTGCGCAAGCTGCTCGGCGTATTTTTCATTGAGCTGCTCCACAATGGGGTGATCCTCAAAGCTTTGGTAGCGTGCGGTGGGCAGATATTCCGCCGTGGCCACGATTACGCTGCCCGTGACCGAGTTGACCTTGGCGGTCGCATGCGTAATGCCGTCGTTGTCACCGCCGCCCTGCAGGTGATAGATGCCCTCGGAGTCCTTTTTGACGTAATTTTTGTGGCTGTGACCCTCAAAAACCAGGTCTACGTAGCCATCCGAGAGCGCGTAGTCGTATTCACCGCCGCCGTCGTGCATGGAGTACACGATGATGTCCGCACCCCGGTCGCGCAACGCCTCGGATTCAGCCTTGACAAGCTCGGTCAGCGCGTCGTCCAGTACAAAGTAGACGTCCTCGACCTTGTCGGCCGAGATCGATGAATAGCAGTTGCCGATCGCACCGATGATGCCGATCTGCACATCGCCCTTGTCTACAAGCACCGAGGGGGTACAGTAGTCGGCGAGCGTGTTTGTGTCGCGCTCGTAGATGTTGATGGCCAGGAAAGGGAACTCGGCAATCGCGAGATTGTCGTAGATGGCCTGCTCGCCCCAGTCAAATTCGTGGTTGCCAAGCGTCATGGACGCAAAGCCCATCTCGCTCATCCAGTCGGTGACGATCAGACCCTTGGTCAGCCCCGATTCCGAGCTGCCCTGCCACATGTCACCCGAGGAGAGCAGGATTGTGTTGGGATTATTCTGCTTGGCCATTTCCAGGTAAGTGCTCAGCTCGTCAAGCCCGGGCTGGTCAGCTGTGTCGTTGAGCTTGCCGTGCAGGTCGTTGATGGCAAAAAAGTCCACGCTGACAAGCACCGAGACCGTACAGAGGTCGCAGGTGCCGTCGTCGTCTGCATCGGCGTGCGCGCAATCGGGCTCGGTCTCGGACTCCGTTTCGCTTTCGGACTCGGATTCCGATTCGGGCGCGGTCGTCTCACTTGGCAAAATGTCCGTCGTTTCGGACGGCGCGGTCGTTTCCGCCTCCGTAGCCGTTGTTTCGGACGGGCTTGGTATATCGGGCGTATTGCAGGCGCAAAGCAAAAGCATCAGAGCCATGCATACTGCCCAAAAGGGAATGGGTCTTTTCATAAATCCTCCGGGAAAACGTTCTTAGGGGTATTATAGCACAGAATTTGACGAATGTAAAGATGTTTTTGCTTGTGTTACAAAGCGCAGGCAAGAGGAGGAGCAAGCCCCTCCCCTACCTACGGACGGTTTGGAAATCCTTGTCTAATGAATCAAAGAAACTCAAATATCGGCGGTAGGGGAGGGGATTGCTCCTCCTCTTGCCTGTGACAACAATATATATGAAAATGGGCTGCCTCAAACGAAGCAGCCCATTATCACTCGTTGATTATTTCGCAAATTTTGCTACTAAATATGCATCGTATCAAAATATTAGATACATCTGACGCGCAGAACGCCGTCCAGCGCATCCATCTCGCAAGGACACATGGTGCCCGAGATGTCAAACATGGTGTAGGCGTAGTCGCCCTTGGATTTGCTGGCCATGTTCTCGATGTTGTGACCCTTGGCCGAAATAGCAGCCGACAGGGTAGCGATAACGTTGGGAATGTTCTTGTGCAGCACGCAAACGCGGCTCTCGCCCGTGCGGGGCATGGAGAGTGCGGGGAAGTTGACGCTGTTGACGATGTTCCCGTTTTCAAGGTAATCAGCCAGCTGCTCTGCAGCCATGACCGCGCAGTTGTCCTCGCTCTCCTCGGTCGAAGCACCCAGGTGAGGAATGGTGACAGCACCCTTGACGCCGATCAGCTCGGGGGTGGGGAAGTCGGTCACGTAAGCCGAAAGCTTGCCGGATTCCAGCGCAGCAATCACGTCTGCAGCCACGACAAGGTCTGCACGCGCAAGGTTGATGATCTTTGCACCGTCCTTCATGGTTGCGATCGAAGCAGCGTTGACCATGCCCTTGGTGTCCTTGGTTGCGGGCACGTGCAAGGACAGGTAATCTGCCTTTGCAAACAACTCGTCAAAGGTAGCGGCCTTGACGATTCTGGGATCAAGATGCCATGCAGCGTCGACAGACAGGAAGGGGTCGCAGCCAATGACGTTCATGCCAAGAGAGAGCGCGGTGTTTGCAACCATGCCGCCGATCGCACCAAGGCCGACAACGCCCAAGGTCTTGCCGCGCAGCTCGGTGCCTGCGAAAGCGGACTTGCCCTTTTCCACAGCCTTTGCCACGTCGGTTGCAGGATCAAGCGCCTGTGCCCAGTTGATGCCTCCAACAATGTTTCTTGCAGCCAGCAAAAGCGCACAAACGGTCAGCTCCTTGACGCCGTTGGCATTCGCACCGGGGGTGTTGAACACCACGATTCCCGCATCGGCACACTTGTCAAGCGGAATGTTGTTGACGCCTGCGCCTGCACGTGCGATAGCAAGCAGAGAGTCGGGCAGGGGCATGTCGTGCATGACGGCAGAGCGCACCATGATGCCGTCGGGGGCGTCCACGGTGTCGGCAACGTGATAGTCGGCAGGCAATTTCGCAAGGCCTACCTTGGCAATTTTATTGAGCAGTTGAATATTCTTCATAGTAAACTCCTGTTAGTTCTTGGGATTTTCGGCTTCAAACTTCTTCATGAACGCGATCAGATCCACGATACCCTGCGTAGGCATTGCATTGTAGATGGACGCACGCATACCGCCCACAGAGCGGTGACCCTTGAGGTTCTTAAAGCCTGCCTTTGCAGCCTCGGATGCAAACTTCTTATCCAGTGCCTCGTCGCCCGTCTTGAAGGTGACGTTCATGATCGAGCGGTAAGCGGGCTGTGCGTGGGTGATGTAGTAATCGGTAGAATCGAGATAGTCGTACAGCATGCCTGCCTTTTCATAGTTGATCTTGGCAATGGCTTCAAGACCGCCGATCTGCAGCAGATAATCGTAAACCAAACCTGCCATGTAGATGGCATAGCAGGGTGGGGTATTGTACATGGAATCGTTTTCAGCCATGACCTTCCATTCAAGCATGGTGGGAATGCCGGGCAGAGCCTGCTCGAGCAGATCCTCGCGCACGATGACCACAGTCAATCCTGCGGGAGCCATGTTCTTCTGCGCACCTGCGTAGATCACGCCGAACTTGGAAACGTCCACGGGCTCGGAGAGAATGCAGGAGGACATATCGGCAACCAGCGGCACGTCACCCGTATCGGGCACCTCGGGGAACTTGGTGCCGAAAATGGTGTTGTTATAGCAAACGTGTACGTAAGCCGCATCGGGACGCACGTCTTCCTTGGAGAAGGAAGGAATGTAAGAGAAGGTATCGGGCTTGGAGGAGGCGATGCACTTGGCGTCAAAGCCCATGCGCAGAGCTTCCTTATATGCTTTTTCGGAGAACTGACCGGACACGACGTAATCCGCCTTTTTGGACTTGCCCATCAGATTGAGCGGGACGGATGCAAACTGTGTAGACGCGCCGCCCTGCAAAAACAGGACCTTGTAGTTGTCGGGGATCTGCATCAGCTTGCGCAGATCTGCCTCGGCCTTTTCGATGATCTGCATATAGTCGGCAGAGCGGTGGCTCATTTCCATGACTGACATACCGCTCTCACCGTAACAGAGCAGCTCAGCCTGCGCGCGTTCAAGCACGGGAAGGGGCAGCATGGAAGGGCCTGCGGAAAAATTATACACTCTGTTCATAGTAAGTACCTCCGGGTAAATAACAAGATACTGTCATTTTAGCACTGAATGAAAGTTCTGTCAATAGAAAATTGCAAAAAAATTAAAATCTCTCCGATTTTTCGGAGAGATTTTTCAAAATATTGCAAGTTGCGACGAAAAATTCCGTCATTTTTCATCCTTGACGCAAATCAGCTCCGCGGCATAGGGCAGCGAGAGGATCCAGTCGCAGAGCACGTGCCATTCAGCCAGCTTGTGATTGCGACGTGCGTAGTACATATTGATCAGATTTTCGTAGTTGAGCGTGACCGTACGCATCTGATTGTAGGAGGAGGGCAGGGTCTGGATCATGTTGTGCCAGGATTGCTTGTCGTTCTTATCTGCAAGAAACTTCTGACGCTCGCTCTCCAGGTATGCAATGACCGCATCCAGCATAGCAAGGCCGCCCTCGTCCATGCGATCGCAGGAGAAATCCTCGCGCGAAAATTCCTTGGCATGGATCTTGTGCATGGTGGAGGTGGAGTTTGCGGTGGTGCCCACCTTGTAGGTATCGAATTCCTTCCACCAGTAAAGCGGAGCGGTAATGTCCACGGTCACAAAGATCTGACGCAGGAATTTGCGGTGGTCGCTGCCTGCGTGTGCAAGACGCTTTGCAAGGTCAAGGTCATTAGGGCCAAGCACAAAGCTGCCGTTCTCGTCGTAGTAGCTGTCCATTCTGCTCCAGGAGTTCATGGGGTTGCGTGCGCCGCGGATTGCGCCCTCCAGGTTCATTACCGCACTTCTTTCAGTCTTCAGCATATCTATGTTCCTTTCAAATTCACAAATTCATACTCTTATTATAGCATACGGGGGTGGTCAAGTCAATAGAGATCAGCGTCTGCGCTTGTATTTTCCTTTTCTCGGTCGCATGGAAATGCCCGAAAATACGTACAGGAAATAGCCGCCAAGCAGCAAGATCGCACAAACCGCACTTGCCGCAAAGGCGCGGCTGGTTATGTAATCGGACAGCAGATTAATGCCGTGCAGGATGGGATTTCGCGCGTGATCCTCCATGATCACACCGTCCACGCTGCCAAGCGGCACGTCCTTGTAATAGACCGTGATCACTCCCACCACCTGTCCTGCACTGACCGGAGCGTCCAGCGAGGTCTGACTCAGGTGAGCGCGCACGACCAGATCGTCGTTGCTTGCCGAGCGGGGAAGATACACGGTCAGGGCCTCTTTGGCGCAGACCTCCAACTCAAGCCCGAAAAGTCCCGTGTTTTCCACCGGAACGGTGACGGTAGCCTGTCCCGCCTCCAGCACCTGCCTGGTTGCAAAGGATCTGCATGCCCAGTTGACCAGATCGTTGGTGATTTTGTAGGAGTAAATGTAGTTTTCGTCCTCATCCGCGCCCATGACCACGCAAAGATAGCGGTCTCCCTCGCGCTCGGCAATTGTGACGCAACACCATCCGCCCTCGTCGGTGCTGCCTGCGTTCATACCACGGCAAAGATCGTTGAAATAGCCAATGCCGTAGTAGGTCGAAACCAGACTGTTTCTGTTGTGCAGCGTGCGCTCATTCGCGCGGTTGGTCGGGGGCATTCTGTATTTGACCGCCGAGGTGACCTCCATGAACAGCGTGTTTTCACTTGCGGCCAGAGCAATTTTGGCTGTGTCTGCTGCGGTGGTGACCATGGCGTCGTCGTGCAGGCCTGTCGGATTGGTGTAAACGGTCTGCAAAGCACCCAGTTCAGATGCCTGCGCATTCATTTCTGCCACAAAGGCCTCCACACTGCCGCAAAGTGTTTGAGAGAGCACGCAGACCGCATCGTTATAGCCGCTGCAAAAGCTTGCGTATAACATGTCCTTGATTGTGACGGTCTCTCCTGCCTCCAGTCCCATGACGCGGCCGTCCGCACC
>JAFQUG010000131.1 GCA_017408625.1 Clostridia bacterium
ATCGGTCAGATTGACCGGCTGTGCAGGCTCGGTCAGTACCTCGGACTCGGGCCGGGTCGTGACAATCTCCTCCGAGGTGGTCTGCTCTGGCTCGCCCTCGTTGTTACAGGACGCAAGCACGCCCAGAATCATGATACAGAAAAGCAGTAAGGAAAGAATTCTTTTCATATTGACACCACCTTTTTTGTATTTTCTCAATTTCATTGTACCACACTTTTTCTCTGTTTGGCAAGCTTTGAAAAAATGTTCACAAAAAATTGTAAATTGCCCGTCGCCTATTGCGTTTCGCGCGTTTATTTGTTATAATGAACATAACATCTAACCATTATGGGAGGCTGCATTATGAAAATTTTACGCATCGTGACGGACAATCACCAAATCCGCTTTGATACAGACACCGACGCGAGTGTGCAGATCGCCGCTTATCGCAGCGCATTCTGCCTTGACACGCCGGTATTTACCGCCACCGCTACGGCGCAAAACGGCTCCTTTACCCTGCCCATCGACAAGGGCGGCTGCGACGGCAGATTTCTTTACTACCGCGCAAGCGTTGACGGTGCGGATTGTGAGGGCGCATGCTACGTCGAGGACATGGGCGCGTCTCTTCGCGACATGCCCTACCCCGTGACCGAGAGCAAAAAGGGCTTGCAGGTCACCATGGTGCACGACGCCATCAACTTAGGCGTCAAGCACGCGGCGCTCAACGTCAACTTAGGCTCGTTTCTGTGGGTCGAGCCGGTGGAGGGTGACACCATTCCCTACGACTTTGACGGTGAGACCTTTTATTTCCGCAAATCGGTCGTTGAAGATAACGACGCACGCGTGCGCGAGCTGACCGATGCAGGCGTGATCATTACCTACATTCTGCTCAACTCCCACACCTGGGGCTGGGTGCAGACCCCCGACGATCTTTGGGAGATCATCAAGCACCCCGGCTTTTGCGAGGGCGGCAGAATCTCGGCCTTCAATCTGCATAACCAGCGTGCCGTGCGCTATTACATGGCTTGGGTCGCCTTTCTGACCGACCGCTACACCATGGAGGGTGCACCCTATGGCCGCGCTGTGGGTCACATCGTGGGCAACGAGGTCAACTCGGGCTTTGAATGGTGCAACATGGGCGAGGTAAGTATGGAGCAGTACGTTTACGACTACACCGCCTCCCTGCGCCTTTGCTGGCAGGTCTCCACCTCCATCTGGTCGGGCGCGCGCACCTATATCTCGCTTGACCACTTCTGGACGGGCTCTAACTTTGATGCCAACCCCAACCGCTTCTATGGCTCCAAATTCGTGCTCGAGGAGCTTGTGCGCCTTGGCAAGACCGAGGGTGAGATCGGCTGGAACGTGGCGCACCACCCCTACCCCGAAAATCTCAACTTCCCCGATTTCTGGAACGATGCCTCTGCGACCGACGATGAGGACACCTACCGCATCACCTTCAAAAATCTTGAGGTGCTGGCGCAGTTCCTTTACAAGGAAGAGTGTCTGTTCAAGGGGCAGCGCCGCCGCATCATTCTCTCCGAGCAGGGCTTTAACTCGCACAACACCGCCACCAGCGAGGTGCTGCAGGCTATGGCCTACGGCAAGGCTTACCGCAAGGTGATGGAGATCCCCGAGATCGACAGCTTTATTCTGCACGCGCATGGGGACAACAAGGGCGAATTCGGCCTCAACCTCGGTCTTTGGCGTCGCAGACCCGAAAGCAGCGTGCCCGATACCCCCAAGCCCATTTATTACGTTTTCAGAGACATTGACAAAAAGGACGAAAAGGGCGTTTACCATTGGCAAAGATATTAATCGACAGGAGCTTTTTATGAAACGATTACTCACTCTTTTGCTGTGCACCTGCCTGCTTTTAAGCACCGGCATGCTGCTCGCGGTCAGTGCCTCTGAGCAAAGCGCAGCGCAATCCACCGAGGAATTCACCGAGTCGCAATCCGAATCGCAATCCGAGGTGCAAACACAGGATACCACAGGCTATACCGTGTCCCCTCTGAGTCTCTCTTATTTACCCAGCGACAGCGGCCACGGCTACGGCTCCGGCTCGTTTTATATGACACTGCCCGCAAGCAACAATGTTTCCTCCTATGCACTTTGCTGGGGCGACGCGCAGGGCAACCGCCTTGCAGGCTACACTCCCATTATGCAAGGATCGGTGACAGGTGAGCTCAATTACGTGCTCGCCGCCGCCAACGACCCCTTCACCGTGCCCCAGAATGCCAAATGTATCCTTGGCTATACCTACAGCGAGACTTGGGGCGAATGCAAGACCCCCTGCCGCTTTGAGCTGAGCAATGTCAAGCTCCCCACCACAGGCAATAAGATCGCTGAGTTCGTGGTCATTTCCGACACGCATGTGGGCCGAGACAAAACTGCACAGACCAATTTTTCCAATATGCTCAAGGACATCAAGGCAACCGCACCGGGGGCTCAGGCCATTTTGGTCGTCGGCTCTTCGGTAGATGCCGCCGAGGATGAATTCTACGCGCTCTTTGATCAGCTTTACGCCAAGGTAGCGGGACTTCCTCCCATTTACCGTGCGATCGGCACGCATGAATTTCTGACTAAGAACTCGTATCAATACGACTCCGCTGCGCATGCTGCCAATTTGAAGAAGTTCTTGGATCACAGCAAATTCCCGAACAATACAAAGCCTACCACACCCTACTACACCTTCGTTTTGGGCGGCTGCCCCATGGTTGTGATGGGCGCGGACTCCTACCTGAACGGAAACGCCGTTTATTCGCAAGCGCAGCTTTCCTGGCTCAAATCAATCCTCTCCGCCGCCGATCCCGATAAGCCTGTTTTCATCTTCATGCACGAGCCCTTACCCAATACCGTTTCCGGCACGTCTGATGCGCTGGGAATGGGAGACGTGTATAACTTCCTGGAGATACAGAATATTTTCGAGCAATATGAAAATCTGGTCATCTTCAGCGGACATACGCACATGTCGATGGATGAACGCTATACCATGCACCAGTTCAAGGGGGGGGCAAGACTCTTCAATACCGCATCGGTTGCGCATCTGTGGGCTGTGGAGCAAGGAGGAGGCTACGAGCTTCCCGGCAGTCAGGGCTATTACGTCACTATCTATGAAAATGCAGTCATGGTGCGCGGCAGAGACTTTACAACCGGACAATGGCTTGGGGAGGCAGAGCATTTATTCATTCCCAAAAAGCCCGAGCCCATCACCTCTCCCCCTGTCACCTCAACAACTACCACAACCGCACAAACCGAGGCGGAGACAGAGCCCGTGGAGGATGCAAGCCTTGGAGACCTCATCCCGCCCATGATGATCCTTGCCACCATGGTGGTCATCGTATTTATTCTCGTTTTCAGAAAGCCCAAATCTCAGGATTCAGAATAATTGATATAAGGAGTATATGATGAGCACAGTACTGTTACAGGATATTTCCGAAAAGCTGCAGCGCGGTAGGGCAAAGGACGTTGCCGCACTGGTCACCCAAGCTCTTGAACAAAGCATTGCCCCCGAAATCATTCTGAATGAAGGCCTTGTGAGCGGCATGAACGTCATTGGCGATAAGTTCCGCCAAAACGAGGTGTTCGTTCCTGAGGTGCTGGTTGCCGCACGTGCCATGAACGCAGGACTCAAGATCTTAAAGCCCGCGCTTTCCGGTGCAGGCGTTGAGCCGCTCGGCACGGCAGTGATCTGCACGGTCAAGGGCGACATGCACGACATTGGCAAAAACTTAGTCAAGATGATGATCGAGGGTCAGGGCATTGCCTGCATTGACCTTGGCGTGGACGTTGACCCGCAGGTCATCGTGGACACTGTGCGCGACAACGACGTTCAGCTCGTTTGCCTCTCCGCACTTCTGACCACCACCATGTACGGTCAGAAGGAGGTCATTGACGCCCTTTGCGCAGCAGGTCTGCGCGACAAGGTGCGCGTGATGGTGGGCGGTGCGCCCATTACGCAGGAGTTTGCCGATGAGATCGGCGCGGACTGCTATACGCTGGACGCTGCAAGTGCTGCCCGCGAGGCCAAGCGTCTGATTGCAGAAATGCGTGCATAATGCGTGCATAACTTGGAGAAATTTATGAAATATGATATGAAAGCATGGGCGGCCTCTCTTCCCGAAAGTCGCCGCCCGCTTCCCCTTCTTTCCTTTCCCTCGGCTCAGTTGATCGGGGCGGACGTGTACACCATTACGCACGACGCTGCCACGCAGACCGAGGGGATTTTAGCAGTGGCTAAGCGCACGCCCGCCGCAGCCGCTGTTTGCATGATGGATCTCTCTGTTGAGGCAGAGGCCTTTGGCTGTACGCTTGCTTGCTCCCGTGACGAAGTACCCACCGTGACCAACGTTCTGATCTCGGACGAGGACGAGGCGCGCGCACTGGAAATCCCCGAAATCGGTGCTGCACGCACAGGGATTTACATCAAGGCGGCCACCGATGCCAAGGCGCAAATTTCCGATCGCCCGGTGCTTGCGGGCATGATCGGCCCTTTCTCGCTGGTTGGCAGACTCATGGACGTCACCGAAGCCTTGGTCAACTGCATTGCGGACGAGGATTTCGTTTACGCTGCCTTGGAAAAGGTCACGCCCTTCCTTATAAGCTACGCCCTTGCCTACAAACAGGCAGGACTCGACGGTATTGTCATGGCAGAGCCGCTTGCGGGGTTGCTCTCTCCCGCGCAGGAAACCGAATTTTCCGCGCCCTTTGTCAAGCAGATCATTGACGCAGTGCAAGACGACTCCTTTATCGTCATCTACCATAACTGCGGCCCAAACGTGCCGCTCATGACCCAATCGTTTTACAAAAACGGCGCGGCAGCTTATCACTTCGGCGACGCGGTCAGCCTTTCGGACATGCTTGCAAAAATGCCGACAGACCGACCCGTTTGCGGCAATATTTCCCCCGCAGGCCAATTCTTGGGCGGTACACCCGAGAGCATGGCTGCCGCCGTGCACGATTTGATTGCCCGGTGCAAGCAATTCCCCAACTTCGTGCTCTCCTCGGGCTGCGACGTTCCGCCTGCGGCCAAATGGGAGAATATTGACGCATTTTTCGCATCGGCAAAGGAGGCATATGCATGAGCATAAGCATGAGCATGAGCGCATCCGAACGCTTTGCCCGCTACCTTTCGGGCAAGGAAATTGACCGCATGCCCGTCATCGAATGGGCTCCCTGGTGGCACTTGACGCTGAATCGCTGGCATTCTGAGGGCTTGCCTGCCGAGTGCGTAAGCGTGGACGGTATTCAAGGCTATTTCGGCCTTGACCGTTGCTTACAGACAGGTGTTTCCTACTTTACGCCCGCCTCCCCCACAGTCATTCCCGGCTCCGGCATCGGCTGCATGGAGGACGAGGACGACTGGGCACGCATTCGGCCCACATTGTTCCCCGACGTGCGTACCGTCATCCCCGAGGCACATTTTGATTGGCTGCGCGCCACTCATGAGCGCGGTGACACCTTGCACTTTTTTACGGTGGAGGGCTTTTTCTGGTATCCGCGCGTTCTGTTCGGCATTGAAAATCACCTTTACAGCTTTTACGACTACCCCGAGCTTTACAAAGAAATGTGCGAGGACTACTCCGACTGGCTGGTCGAGCTTTTTGATTACGTATTCTCGCAATTCCACTTTGACTTTATGAGCTTTGCCGAGGACATGAGCTATAACTCCGGGCCCATGATCGGGGGATCTTGCTTTGACGAGTTTTTTGCTCCCTTCTATCGCAAGGTCATCCCCGTCATTCACAAGCACGGCATCCCCGTATTCATCGACTCGGACGGAGATATCACCATGGCGGTGGATTGGTACGCAAGCGTGGGGGCGGACGGCATGTTCCCTCTTGAAAGACAGGCGGGCGTTGACGTTTCCACCTATCTTGACAAGCAGCCGGACATGGCCTTTCTTGGCCATTTTGACAAGATGTGCATGAAGTTCGGCGAGGCGGCTATGCGCGCAGAGTTTGAGCGCATTCTGCCCAGCATGCTGCGCGGCAAGGTGATCGCCTCGGTGGATCACCAGACTCCGCCCGACGTTTCGATTGAGAATTACAAAATCTACGTTTCCCTTTTGCAGGAATACGCCGCGCGCGTCACGCACAAGGGCGTCAATATTACCCCCTGCCCCGTGTTTGCAGAGAAAGAAAGGAGCCGAGCATGACCAATCGCGAAAGAGCCATGAACATCCTGCACTACCGCCCTGCGGACCGTATGCCCGCCGTGCACTTTGGCTACTGGCCCGAGCTTTTGCTGGAATGGGCCGAGCAGGGCAAAATTTCCTTTGAGCTCGCGCGCTCCTGGGCGGACGGCAACGCTGCCGACAGCGAGCTTGACAAGATGCTTGGTTGGGATTTCAACTGGTATCGCACCGTGGGCGCAAACAACGGTCTGCTCCCCGGCTTTGAGCGTAAGGTGCTGGAGGTGCTGCCCGACGGCACGCAGCGCGTGCAAAACCACGACGGCCTGATAGAGCGTATTCGCCCCGGCGTGACCTCAATCCCCTCCGAGGATGATTATCTGCTCAAGGACAGAGCGGCGTTTGAGACGCTTTACCGCCCGAAAATGCAATTCTGTCCCGAGCGAGTTAACTACGAATATTTCAAGACTTTCAACGACACGCGCGACCCCGACGTGCCAGTCGGTCTGCACCTTGGCTCGGTGCTTGGTAACATCCGCTCCATGGTCTCGGTCGTAGGCATGAGCTACCTCTTATACGACGAGGACGAGGAGCTGTTTGCCGATCTGGTGGATGCGTATGCCGAAATGCAATACAAGTGCGCCGAAGAAATTCTCAAAACGGGGGCGAAGTTCGATTTTGCGCACTACTGGGAGGACATTTGCTTCAATTCCGGTCCGCTCCTCTCACCCGCCGTGTTTGACGAGCTTTGCGCCAAGCACTACAAAAAGAGAAACGATCTCTGCCACGATTTTGGCATTGACATCATCTCTCTTGACTGCGACGGTGTGACCGACAAGCTGCTGCCCACGTGGTTTGATAACGGCGTCAACGTCATGTTCCCGATCGAGATCGGCACGTGGGGCGACCAATTTGAGGCCGCGCGCCAAAAGTATGGCAAGGGCATGCTTGGTGTGGGGGGCATGGACAAGACCGTCCTGCGCCTTGACAAGGCGGCCGTTGACCGCGAGCTGGAACGCCTTGTGCGCCTTTCCTCTCTGGGTGGCTTTATTCCCTGCCCCGACCACAGACTCATGCCCGGCACAAAATTTGAGCTGGTGCAATACTATGCAGAAAAGATCAAAGAGATACGCCTATGAGTAATGAGATCCGCATCCGACCGGGCTCTGCCTCGGCAGGGCAAAATCTATCTGAATATCTGGCACAAAACGGCTATCCCCTGCATGCCGATTGCGGTGGGCGGGGTACGTGCGGCAAATGCCGCGTGCGACTCGTGGCCGGCGACTTTTACGCCAATGCGGCGTGTACGCAAATTGCCGTACCGGACAAGGACGGCTACGTGCTTGCATGCCGCACCTGGTGCTGCAGCGACGCGATCATTGCGCTTGAGTCCTTCACAGGCGACGGTCTGACCGATTTTGGCAAACAGACAGGCAAGACAAGCGCCGCTACTCCCGAGGAATTTCTCGGCATCGCCCTTGATATCGGCACGACCACGCTGGCTTGTGCACTGGTGGACACGGAAAGCGGAAACGTGCTTGCTACCGCCTCGGCACTCAATCCGCAGGCCTCGTTCGGCGCGGACGTGATCAGTCGTATCGAGTCTGTCATGCGCCGTCCCGAAACGCTTGTGCAAATGCAGCACGTGCTGCTTGACAGCATTCGCGAGATGCTTACGCAGCTGCTCGGACATAAAACTGCCACGCATATGACCGTGGCGGGCAATCCCACCATGCTGCATATTTTTGCGGGGATCTCGCCTGTTGGTATGGGCGCATACCCCTTCGCTCCCGCTTTTACCGAGTCAAAAACCTTCCCGGGTAAGCAATTCCGCCTCCCCGTGCAAAGCGTTACCCTTTTGCCGAGCATTTCCGCCTTTGTGGGCGGTGACCTTACGGCAGGCATGCTGCACGTAGACTTAACCGATTCCGAGCAGCCCGCACTTCTGATTGATGTTGGAACCAACGGTGAGAGCGTGCTGTTTACGGGCAAAAGCCGTGGCAGTCGCCTTTACGCTACCTCGGCTGCGGCAGGCCCTGCTATGGAGGGCGCAGGCATTTCGACCGGCATGGGCGGCGTTGCAGGTGCGGTTTGTGCCTTTGGCATGCAATCCGGCCGCCCGCTTTTCTCCACCGTGGGCGACGCGCCTGCGCGCGGCATTTGCGGCAGCGGTCTGATCGATCTGATCACCGCGCTTTACAAGGCCAATATCATTGATGAAACAGGCGCGTTTGACGCGGGCGACCAATTTGTCTATGCCACGACGAAAGACGGCGCGCCGCTTGCCCTTACACAAGCCGATATCCGCGCCTTTCAGCTCTCCAAGAGTGCCATTCACGCAAGCCTGGATGCGCTTTGCGCGCAGGCAGGGATCTCTCCCGACGAGATCGCCCACGTCTACCTTGCGGGCGGCCTTGGCTATTACATGAACGTGGACAGTGCCGTTGCCATCGGCCTTTTGCCCAAAGAATTCCAAGGACACACGCAAAGCGTCGGGAATGCAGCCCTTGGTGGCTGCGTGCGCGTACTGACCGATCCTGCACTGCTTGACGCACTGCAAACACAGGCAGCGCAATGCCGGACGCTGGAGCTGAGCACCGATGCTACATGGAATCAATCTTTTATGGAAAACATGATGTTTCCGGAAAGGGACGAGATATGAATCAACGAATCATAGAATCGATCCTGCGTGACCCCTCTCTCCCCTTTGCCGTGCACGAGCTTGCGTGGCTTGACCCGCGTGACGTGCCGTTTGACGCGCGCGTGCGCGAGATGTGTGCCTCCAACCGCTGCGGGCTTTACGGAAAAACCTGGACATGTCCCCCCGGCGTGGGTGACTGGGAGGACTTGCGCGACGAGTGCCGCTCTTATGCGCACGCGTTAGTTTTTACTACCAAGCACGTCCTTGACGACGACTTTGATTTTGAAGGGATTGCGCAATCCGGCGTGCTGCACAAGCAGCTGGACCGTGCGATTGCTGATGCATTGCGGGCGCAGGACATTCCCCACCACCTTTACAGCGCGGGCGGCTGCAGCCTGTGCAAGACCTGCACTTACCCCGACGCTCCCTGCCGCTTTCCCGAGCGCGTGCACCGCTCCATGGAAGCCTGCGGCGTTGACGTGGGTGCGCTTTCCCGCGCCTGCGGACTCAAATATAACAACGGCCCGCAGACCGTGACCTATTTTTCCATGCTTTTATTTCCGTAAGAGGAAAGGCTGAGTTCAACATGACTCAGCTTTTTTCATCGCCTATAGATACATCACTTTTCCAAATTCGTTAGTCCGCCCCTTCCCCTCGCTTAGCTACGCAGCGAGGCGCCCCTTCCCCGATGGGGACGGCTTATTTCAGTTGCCCGCATCAAAAAGCATCACAAGACAGGCGATAAGAATAGCATCCCACGCAGGGAAAGATAATAGAACGAACGCGCGGCGAAAAGCCGTCCCCTTCGGGGAAGGGGCCCGCAACGAACGGCGCAGAGCGGAGTGAGTGCCCGCGGGGAAAGGGGCTGTGTAAAGAAATAGGACAAGCAATCCTTTCTCAGATATATAAAAAGCTGAGTCGTAACGACTCAGCTTTTTCCTTCATTTGATCAATATAACTTTTTCGGTGTGTCAACCAACCCCGCAAGATAGTCCAAGGATACGTTATAGTACTTGGCCAATATCAAAAACAAATGCATCGGCATCTCTCGCTTACCGCTCTCATAAAGCTGATATTGCTGTCTGGTAATCTCCAGCACATTTGCAATATCCTCTTGCTTTTGATCGTGATCCTCACGCAGATCCTTGAGTCTTTGATAATAATACATAACGCACCTCCGTTCTGTGATATAAAAATTATATCACACGCATCCAAATAAATGCTTGACGAGCATTCGTTCGAATGCTATAATAGAGGTGCAAGCTCCGATTATTGCTGCGACACAAACAAAATAAAACCCGCATGCCTGTTTGACATGCGGGCTTTATTATTCATTCATTCCCTTTTTCTTCGCGTAGAAATGCGCGGGCAAGAAAACGATCAGAGCACCGATGCACACGGTGGGCAGATACAAAAGCGTGCTGACGTACCACCCCGCCGCCTTGGAGATCTGCTTGAACACGATCAAGGACGAATTGCGCGGGCCGACAAAGAACATGTTGATCCCGCCCTTGGAGACGCGCCAGAAGATGCAATTGATGCAGAATGCAAGCGCAGCCAAGGCCAAAAAAGTCAATACCGCACCGCGGTAATCTCTCCAGGTCTTTGCAAATCTGCCCGACGCGATCAGATACGCGCCGATAAAGATCAGCATCATGTGCCACACAAACGCATGGATGGTCAGCGTCCAGTGCCCGTGCACGATGCCGGATGGCTCAATAAACGCCATGATGCCGCCAAGCAGATTGAAGGTGGTCATAAACCCATACATGCCGTCGCGCAGCTTGCCGGGCTTCAAAAACGCCGCAATGACGCACAGATACATGGGCACCGAGCACAGCTGGAACGGAAAAATGCCCCAGTTATACGCGTGGTCCTCCATATGATAAAAGTAAAAGAGCTGCTTGTACACCTCGGTCAGCATCAAAAACGCGCCCGAGGAAAACAGCACGATCCGATTGCCCTTCTCGCCCGTGTTGCGCAAAAGGTACGCCGCCAGCAGCGAGATCGCAAGCCCGACAAAGGTAAAGATCAAATGAAACGGCCCGTAAGCCTTGGGCTTGGTCATTTCCCATGCGGTCATTTCTATAAATTGCTCCAAAAAAGCGTCGATCACTGCACTTTCGCCTTCTTTCGTGTGGTTTCGTCTCCATTATAGCCCGTGACCGCACAATACGCAAGCCTTTTGGTTGACAATTAAGATATTAAGATTGACAGAAAAGCGCAAAAATGTTATAATGAGATCAGAAATTTTGTGCCAACACGGCAGAACGGAGGCAGATATGAAACTGCAAGGAAAAATCATTCACTTTTTAGGCGACAGCATCACGCAGGGATACGGCCCCAGCGCGCCCGACAAGGTCTATCATCAGCTGATCAAGCAGAAATACGGCTTGGCGGAGGCGAACAACTTCGGCATTGGCGGCACTTGCCTTGCCGATCGCTATACTCCCCTGGAGATCCCCGAATTCAACGCGCACTTTATCACCCGCGTTAAGGATATGCCCGAAAAGGCAGACGCCATCGTTGTCTTTGGCGGCACAAACGACTTTGGCCACGGTCAGGCTCTTTTGGGCACGCCCGATGACCGCACCCCCGAGACCTTCTGGGGCGCATGCCACGACCTGTTCTCCACTCTGATCGCAAAGTACCCCACCTGCCCCATCGTTGTGGTCACCCCTCTGCACCGCTGGTATGAGTACATTCCTCAGACCCGCACCTCGCGCGACGGCAGCGTGACGCAGACCGCCATCCTGCGCGACTACGTGGAGATCATCCGCCAGGCAGCAGAATATTACTCCCTGCCCGTCTGCGACCTCTATGCAGCAGGCAACATTTGCCCCGAGCTGGAGGCGCACCGCGTAGCATATTGTCCCGACGGCCTGCACCCCAACGACGCAGGGCACGAGATCATCGCATCCCGCCTTGCAAGCGTGCTTCTGAGCTTGTAAGATCCATCACATAACATAGGGCGATTGTAAAATCGCCCTTTGCAATCTCAAAAGATAAGGAGAACGGAACATGAAGCGCATCAAACTCATGACGTGTGCCCTGCTGGCCACTCTTTTGCTTGCAGGCACGATTTCTGCCGCGATCCCTGCCGCCGCTGCCGACTCCGGCCGTACCTATGCAGGTACGCCCATCACGGAGCACAAGGGCGGCTATGACTACGATTTTGCCAGCCGCACGCTCTCGACCTACACCTACGATTTTTCGGCAGAGCGCATCAACGCCTACGTGGGTGACGCGGCACTGGCCCTTGGTAACCGCGCCTGTGCACAGATCGTGGACGGCAGACTGACCACCATCCCCGGAAGGACCTTTGCGCTCGGCTCTGCCGTCTGCCTTGGTGACGACTACGGCCTGGAGCACGGCTACCTTTCCTTCGACCTTTCCTTGACAGGCGGCACGGTCTATCTTGGCGTGCGCAACTCGCAAACCGCCGTCTCTCACAAGGAACGCGGCATCTGGTTCGCCCTTGACGACTCGGGCAGCCTGCGCATCTTTGAGCCGGAGTGCGGTCTGGAGGCAACGCTGCCGCTGGGCGCAGATCTGACCGACACGACGCTGACACTGCACGACGCCCTTGACACCATTGCCCTGTATGCGGGCGAGCAGCTGATCGCCATGGTCTCCTACTCCCCCTCGGGTCACCTTGCATTTGCGGACGCTGACGGAACCGTGCTTGCATCGACCGAGGAATGCGAGCTGTATCAGACCGGCTACTTCACGCTTGAGCTTTGCGATATTGACGGCTACGTGGACAACGTACGCTTTACAAACGTGCAGCAGACCTGGAATATCCCCGAAGCCGACTCGCTGCGCAAGATCGATTACTCGACATGGACGGCAACCGACGCACTGGATCGCACCATCGCAGACAACGCCCTGGCGGGAGAGCCCAACGAGCAAAGATACGTAGGTCTTTTCTACTTCCTTTGCTGGGTAGGCGCAGGACAGGTGGTGCAGGACAACACCAAGCTCTACTTGGAAATGGGCTACAAAGACGCCAAAAAATACATTGAAGAAAAGGGCGGTGAGGCCTATTGGGCAGAGCCCTATTTTGGCTACTACCGCAACACGGACACCTGGGTCTATCGCAAGCACGCCTATATGCTGGAGCAGGCGGGCGTGGACTTTATCTTCCTTGACGTATCCAACGCGGAGGTGTTCGTCCCGGGACATACCGCTCTGTTTGACACCTGGCTTTCCATGCGTCGCCAAGGCATTGACACGCCGCAGATCGTCTTCTTCAACGGTGACACCCCCTCCACCTTCCAATCCAACATGAATACCCTGTTCGCCACAGTCTACGCCGATGAAAACTGGGAAAAATACGAGGAGCTCTTCTTTATGTGGGAGGGCAAGCCGCTGGTGTTCGGCAACTATTCCGGCCTTTCGGGCGAGATCAAGAAAAAGGTGGACGAAAAATTCACGGTGCGCGGAAGCTGGGCCTGGATCGACCGGGACAATTACTGGTCCTGGCTGCAGGAATACCGGTACGACCCCGAAACGGGTGCCGCCCGCATGGAAAACGGCGGCTGGGGACGCGATGCCGACGGAAAGATCGAATCTCTCTCGATCGCCATGGGTCACCACCCCTCCATGTCCAAGGGACGCAGCTTTGTCAACGGACCACCCACCAAAAGCAGCGACATGGCCTTCTCTGCCGTTGAGCAGGCAGGGCTTGGACTGGGCTTTACCTCACAATTCAACGCCATGCAAACGCTGGTGGGCGACAACGTGGACAAGGATCAGCCCTTTGTGCTCATGATTACGGGCTGGAACGAATGGATCGCAGGCTGCGTTCACCACGACACCCGACAGTCCATGGCAGGCACAAATGCCAAATTCCAGTATATCGACCAATTCAACTGCGAATTCTCGCGTGACGGTGAGCCGATGCGCAACCGGGACGGCTACGGCATTGGCGATAACTACTATTATCAGATGGTGGATCAGATCCGCCGCTACAAGGGCATCTCCGCCGCCCCCGTCGCGGATAACCAGACCACCATTGACATCTATGACCTTTCCTCGTGGGACGATGTGCAGCTGACGTATATGGATTCCCTTTACGATATTGAGCACCGCAACACCATCTCCTACGATCCCCATTTCCGTTATATCAACAACACAGGCCGCAACGATTTTGACTTCGCCAAGGTCTCGCAGGACTCGGCCAATCTCTATTTTCTGGTTAAGACCTCGTCCGATATCATCATTGACACCGACTCCACCTGGATGAACCTCTATCTCAACGTGGACGGCGACGCTTCCACGGGCTGGGAGGGCTACGACTTTGTGCTGAATCGCGACCGCGATTCCTTTGTGGTCACGGTGGAAAAATTCAAGGACAACACCTTTGAGACCGAAATCGTGGGTGGCGCGTATTACTACCTTGAGGGCTCTTACATGGCCATCTCGCTGAGCAAATCCCTGCTTGGCGCACAGGGCAAGATCGAGCACATGACCTTCAAATGGGCAGACAACTCGGTTGACAACGGCGACCCCATGGCCTTTATGGACCTTGGCGACACCGCACCCGACAACCGCTTTGGCTTTGTTTACAAGTGCGAGTCCTACACCGACCGCGAGATCCCCAAGACCACGCTGGTCTATGACGCAACCGCGGCGGTGCAGAACGGAGCGCACGTGCAAAAGCCCGAGGGCGACGCAAATATCACGCTCAAAACCGCCGTTGTGGACGTGCTGTACGATCTTTGTGACGTCAAGCCGGGCGTATTTGTGACAAGCACTCCGATCGCCGAGCAATTCCAGCACGCCGGTGGCACCTCCGCCAGCACCGTGCAGGTGATCAAGTGCGAGAAATTCAATTACCTGCGCATGAAGGAGGTCAGCGACCTGCGCACCTGGAACGACGTGGAGGGTGCTTACGAATTCGCGGCAGACGTACACATGGTGGACTATGGCAACAGCGCCATTTACGTGCGCGGTGAGATGCCGGGCGCATACTCCCCCACCAACCCTGCCAACCACAGCATTCCGCAGGTATTCAACTACTTTGAATGGGACTGGTACGCTGAAAACGGTGGCCGCACGTATGGCGGCTCGTCCACCGCAGGCTCGGGCATCGGCATTTATCCCGAGGATAATCGCATCACCATCCGCATCAAGCGTTATGCCGAGGACGGACTTGGCGTGGCCTCTGCCTCGCACTCCTTTCCCTACTCGGACAAATTCACGCCCGGAGAGGACGGCTGGTTCAAGCTGCGCGTGGTGGACGACGGACAGACCGTATCCATCTATATGAACGACGCGCTGATGTGCACGGTCAAGATGGAGAACCCCGGTGTCACGTATGACTCCGATGGCACAGGCCAGCAATACTACGGCAAGGCGATCTTATACGATGCAGACGGAAAGCAGGTGCTGGAGGTGGAAAACACCCGCCTCAATTCCCAGGGCTCGCAGATCGCGCTGACCACACGCTTCCAGACCATGGAATTTGCCAACCTCTACATCGCATACGAAACGCAGGTTGCCGAGGGCGGCCGAGTGGACAGTGCTCTGACAAAGAGCACCGAACAAGCAGACTACACACCCGACAAGCACCTGCTTGACTCGCTGAACATGGGCACTGCGCCCGAGTCCGAAACAGATTCGGAAAGCGGAGCCGAATCGGCCACCGAGCCCGAGGAGCAACAGAAGGGGTGCAAATCCCTGTTGGCTGCCCCCACGGCACTGATCGCGCTGTGCATCTGCGCAGCTGCATGCAAAAAGAAAAAGAACTGATACCAAAAAAGGGCTGCCGCAAGGCAATGTCATTCAGTTAATAAAACACGGTGCGCCCCCGCCCCCAAGATCCTTCGCGGCGCCCCTGCCTGTCATTCTCGAGCGCAGCGAAGAATCTTGGCAGGGGCTTGCTCGAGGATGACGGGGGGCGGGATTGCAATTCCTTCACTGAATGACATTGTGCCTCAAGGCAGCTCTTTTTTCACGCTCTGCTTCAAAAGCCACGCCGTACCATCAGGCAAGCATCTTTTTTATATTTTTTCAAAAATCCTCGTACTTTTGGGTCAGAAAAAACGACTATATAGGTGAAAAGGGCTGTTGCGCGTTGCATGGGGGGTAGTCAAACGCCCGATGGCAAATGGCACTTGACAAACCCGTAGCGGTTATGCTATCATAAACATAGAAAAACAGGAGGGATATATATGAGAAAATTTCGCGTTTGGACACTAATCTGCGCCTTGATGCTTTGCCTTACGGCACTGTCGGTATTCACGGGCTGCGACAAGGAAACCGTCACCATTTATCCCTGCTATTTTGACAGCAACGTCCAGGGCTTAGACGGTGCTGCAATCCGCGCTGCGCTGGAGCAAGCGGGCTGGAGCTTACATGAGAGTAAGCAGGATAGCATATATGACAACGGCACGACCTATATCTATCAGCTCATTGAGGGCGAGAGCAAGAAAGGCATTATCATCTATGAATTTGCAACTGCCGAGGAGGCGCAGGCGGCTTACAAAGAGGACGGCGTGAACGACTATTTTCCGTCGGGCATCTTCCCGGCCGACCACTCCTTGTACGTCAACAATCTGCGTATTTCCAACTGCTATATCACAACGCTCAAGAACTCCCACGTGGAGCTGATGGAGATTTTAGACCTCGGCACCCCGCAAGCCTTGGAGATCCCCACCGAGAACACGCAAGAGCTCAAGAGAAAGATCAAGAGCGTGGATATTGAGGCGATCAAGACCGAGATGGAGACCGATGGCTACACGTTCTATCAAATGGATTTTTTGGCGCAGGAGGATAGCGAGGACTTTGTCCCCACCTATCTCATCATTTCCCCCACGCAAGATCGCGCCTACCTCTACACGCAGGCATTAGAACCGAAATTCGGCATGTCTTATACGTATTTTGTCTATCAGATCCTTGAGAAAGCTGCTTTTGACAACGATGATGGAGAGGACATTTACGTCGGCATGCATTTCGTGGGCTTTATGGACGGCGGATGCGTCGTGTGCTACAGGGGCACGTTTGGCGAGATCGAGCAGTATTTTGCAAAGTAAACAATCACGACAAAACAGGGCTGCCGCAAGTGAGTGCAAAATTAGCGGAGAAATTACGAATTGGTTTGCGACCACATTGCGAAATTGATCCGCGGTAAACAAATCATAAACCCCGACAGATTTTTTGTAAAGGTCTGTCGGGGCTCGTTTGTTCTGCCCGATAAATTGGAAATTGGTTATTCGTTTTAGTCTAAGATAATATACTTAAATTTGGTTTTGGCTGTTTCTTTCTAACAGAGGAATTAATTCGGTCAAGTATTTATATTCAAGCATATCA